>CAYGTM010000041.1:0-11318 GCA_964352795.1 uncultured Phycisphaera sp. | reverse complement strand
CCCGGTGGGTCCTGGATTCCCGTGGCAACCCCACCGTGCGGGTGGCGGTCGAGCTGGCCGGCGGGGCCGTGGGCGTGGCGATGGTGCCCAGCGGGGCCAGCACGGGCGAGCACGAGGCCGTCGAGCTGCGCGACGGCGACAAGAAGGCCTTCGGCGGCAAGGGCGTGAAGGCGGCGGTGCGGAACGTCACCGAAAAGCTGGCCCCGGTCGTGATCGGGCTCGACGCGCGCGACCAGGCCGCCCTCGACCACGCCATGCTGGCCGCCGACGGCTCGGCCAACAAGGGCAACCTGGGGGCCAACGCCATCCTTGGCGTGTCGCTGGCTTCTGCTCACGCGGTCGCCGCCGAGGCCGGGTTGCCGCTGTACCGCAGCGTGGGCGGGGCGGCCGGGCGGACGCTGCCGGTGCCGATGCTCAACGTCATCAACGGCGGCAAGCACGCGGACAACAACCTCGACTTCCAGGAGTTCATGGTCCAGCCCTGGGGCTTCGACGACTTCGAGACGGCCCTGCGCGCGGGCGTCGAGATTTATCATGCTCTGCGAGGCCTGCTGCACGAGGCCGGGCTGAACACCGCCGTGGGCGACGAGGGCGGCTTCGCGCCCGACTTCAAGAGCGCCGAGGAGGCGTTGCAATACCTCGAGAAGGCCACCAAGAAGGCCAAGTACAAGTGGGGATCGCAGATCTTCATCGCCCTGGACCCCGCCGCCAGCGAGCTGGCCAACGAAGCGAAGAAGGCCGGAAAAACAGGCTATAAGCGCTTCAAGAGCGACCAGGCCATCATCACCAGCGACGAGCTGATCGACACCTGGGCCCAGTGGTGCAAGAACTACCCGGTGCGCTCCATCGAGGACGGCCTGGACGAGAACGACTGGGCCGGCTGGAAGAAGCTGACCGAGCGCCTGGGCGACGACGTGCAGCTTGTGGGCGACGACTTGTTCGTCACCAACATCAAGTTCCTCCAACGCGGCCTCGACGAAGGCTGCGCCAACGCAATATTGGTCAAGCCCAACCAGATCGGCACGCTCAGCGAGACGCTGGAAGCCGTCGATCTCGCGCGTCGCCACGGCTACGGCGCGGTCATGAGCCACCGCAGCGGCGAGACCGAGGACAGTACCATCGCCGACCTGGCCGTGGCCACCAACTGCGGGCAGATCAAGACCGGCGCGCCCTGCCGCAGCGATCGCAACGCGAAGTACAACCGGCTGCTTGTCATTGCACAGGAACTGGGCAAGAGCGCCCTCTTCGCCGGGAGCGCGTGAGTGGGCACGCCGGACACCACGCCCAAGCCCATCGGCACGCGGGTGCTCTACCAGGGCAAGAAGTTCAACGTCGAACTGCTCACGCTGCCAGACGCAGACGGCACCCGCGAGATGGCGATGATCCGCCACGGGGGGGCCTGCGCCGTCCTGCCCATCCTGGCCGAGGCCACCGAGCACGAACCCGCAAGCCTCGTCCTGATCCGCAACCAGCGGCCGGCGGTGGGCAAGACCCTCTGGGAGATTCCCGCGGGCACCATCGACCCCGGCGAGCAACCCATCACCTGTGCCGGGCGCGAGCTGATCGAAGAAACCGGCTACCAGGCCGCAACACTTGAGCCCTATGGCTGGTTCTATACCACGCCGGGCATGACCGACGAGGTGATGCACGTGTTCGTGGCCCGGGGCCTGACCCATGTAGGCCAGAACCTGGACGACGGCGAGCACATCGAGGTGCGCGTGGTAAAGGCCGACGAGGCGATGGCGATGATCGACGACGGCAGGCTGGTGGACGCCAAGAGCGTGATCCCCATCGTGCGCGCCCAACTCGCGGGCCTACTGGGAGTCCATGCATGAGCGGCTCCTGGCAGCCGGGGGGCGTGCGGGGCTTCTTCTCTCGCGTCTTCGCCGACGGCGACAACCCCCTGCGATGGGCCCTGCCCATCTATCGGCTGTGGGGCATCACCGTCAAGCTCCATATTATTTTCATTCTCTTCATCTTCATCCGCCTGATCTCCGCGGGCAGCCCCGACTCGCTGGGGTTCATCTACACCGCCATCATGCTGGCCCTCTTCTTTGGCCTGGTGCTGCTGCACGAGTACGGCCACTGCTTCGCGTGCCGCTGGGTCGAGGGCGAGGCCGACGAGATCATGCTGTGGCCGCTGGGCGGGCTGGCGTTCTGCCGCCCGCCGCACCACTGGAAGCCCGAAGTGATCACCGTGCTGGGCGGGCCGGGCGTGAACGCGGCCCTGCTCGTGCCTCTTGGCATCGCGTCGCTGGTGGTCAACGGCGGGTGGGAGTTCGTGGTGTTCAACCCCTTCGCGCCCAACTGGCCGCGCACGGGCATCTTCGAGAACACGGTCTTCATGGCCCACTACGTCAACCTGGTACTGCTGCTGTTCAACCTGCTCGTGCCGATGTACCCGATGGACTCGGGCCGCATCGTGCAGTGCCTCTTGTGGCGGAGGATGGGCTACGAGAAGAGCCTGTGGATCTCGTGCAACATCGGCCTTGCAGCGGCGATGGCCCTGGTGGTGGTGGCCTTCGGCGCCGACGAGATGCTGCTGCTGGGCATCGCCATCTTCGGCGGGTTCGCCTGCTGGCAGCAGAAGCAGGGCCTCAAGTTGATGGGCTTCGAGCCCCAGTACGCCGCGGCCTATCAGGCGGCCGAGCGGAGCCAGAAGGGCCCCACGCGCTCCCAACTCTCGGCCATCAAGAAGCGCCAGGAGGAAGAGGCCCGCGTCGAGAAGCTGCTGGCCAAGATCGCCCAGCAGGGCATGGCCAGCCTCACCGGGCGCGAACGCAAGTTCCTCGACCGCGTATCCCAGAAGAAGCGCGATGGCGGGCCCGGCAGGCGATAGGATCGGCCTCGGATTCCCATCAACCCTCAGAGATCAAGGACTACTACAGCACCATGGCGCTGCACGACAGAGACTACATGCAGGGCGACGAGGCCCCGCCGGGGCTAAGGCCATCGCGCTCGGGCGGGCTGCCGTTCTCGATGTGTACGCTCATCATCGCGGTGAACGTCATCATCGAACTGTTCAGGTACGTTGCCCCCGATGTATGGACGGCCATGGCCCAGTGGGGGCACTTCTCCACGGCCAAGGCCGTTTTCGGGATCGAGTTCTGGAGATTCCTCACCTTCCAGTTCCTACACGGGGGCATCCTGCACCTGGCCTTCAACATGTTCGGCATCTTCTTCCTGGGCCGCCTCGTCGAGGACCAACTCGGGCCCAAGAAGTTCCTGGCCTTCTACCTCGTCTGCGGCATCTTCGGCGGGATCATGTACCTGCTGCTCAACCTGCTCGGCTGGGGGCTGGGCCTCAAGGTGCCCGGCCTGCTGATGAACGATCCGTCCACGCCGCTCATCGGCGCATCGGCGGGCGTCTTCGGCGTGGTCATGGCGTGCGCCTACATCGCCCCCAACGCCGTGGTGCAGTTGCTCTTCCCGCCCATCCCGCTCAAGATGAAGATCTTCGCCTACGGCTATGTCGCCATCACGCTGGTCATGCTGCTGCTTGGCACAAAGAACGCCGGCGGCGAGGCGGCACACCTGGGCGGTGCCATCGCGGGCTTCTACTTCATCCGCAACACCCACCACCTCATCGACTTCTTCGATGTCTTCGGAGATTCACGCAAACCCAAGCCCCCCAAAGGCGGCTCGAGAGTCGCCGGCGGCGCGAGCCAGCAGGAGGTCGATCGCGTGCTCCAGAAAGTCCAGGCGTCCGGGCTCGGCAGCCTCTCGGCCAAGGAAAAGCAGACCCTCCGCCAGGCCACCGACCGACAACGCCGGGGCTGAGCGCGCATGGCCATCCGCTTCGATATCACCACGACAAGCCCCAGCACCGCCGCCCGCGTGGGCACGGTCACCACGCCCCACGGCGTGTTCGACACGCCCGCCTTCATGACCGTCGGCACGCGCGCCACCGTGCGCGGCGTCACCACCGAGCAACTCGGCCAGATCGGCGCGCAAGTCGTCCTCAACAACGCCTACCACCTCTGGCTGCGGCCCGGCCCCGAACTGGTCGACCGCATGGGCGGCGCCCACCGATTCATGGGCTGGGACGGGCCCATCCTCACCGATTCGGGCGGCTATCAGGCCTACTCGATGGCCGACACCAACGCCATCGACGAGGACGGCGTGACCTTCCGGTCCATCGTCGACGGCCGCATGATGCGGATGACCCCCGAAGTGTCGATGGACATCCAGAACAAGGTCGGCGCCGACATTATCATGGCCTTCGACGACTGCCCGCCGTCGGTCGACTTGGGTAGTGGTGGGGGCGACGCCGGCGAGTCGCAAACCCGCACAAAGCTGCAAGCCGCCCACGAGCGGGCCCGCATCCGGGGCAAGTACGACCACGCCACCCGTCTCAAGATGGCCAACGAACGCACCATCCGCTGGCTCGAACGCTGCGCCATAGCCCATGCCAAGCCCGACACCCAGGCCCTCTTCGGCATCGTCCAGGGCGGCATCGACGAGGACGCCCGGCGCTGGTCGGCCGAGCGAGTCACCGGAATCGAACTGCCCGGCTACGCCATCGGCGGGGTGAGCGTGGGGGAAACCAGCGAGGACATCGCCCGCATCGTCCGCTTCACCGCGCCGCTGCTGCCCGAGACCAAGCCACGCTATCTGATGGGCGTGGGCTACCCCAGGGACATCGTGGCCGCCGTCTGCGCTGGGGTGGACATGTTCGATTGCGTGCTGCCCAGCCGCAACGGTCGCAACGCCAGCGCCTTCGTGCCCCAGGGCCAGATGAAGCTACGCAACGCCAGGTTCGCCGAGGATCCCGAGCCGCTGGAGCCCGGCTGCGACTGCCCGGCCTGCCAGCCTAGCCGGGGCGGCCATGCCAGCCGGGCGTATATCAGGCATTTGTTCATGTGCCAGGAGATGCTGGGCCCGATCCTGGTGTCGCTGCACAACCTCAGGCTGTACCAGAGGCTGATGGACGACCTCCGGGCCACCATCGCCGGCGACGATTGGCCGGCGTTCGCCGAACGCTGGCCCAGCGCGGCGGCGGGCATCCCGCAGGCCGCTTACCATGCCCCCCGCGTCGGCCCGTCCGGCGTCGGTGAGGTGTGATCCGTCCGGCCCTCAGCCGGACCCAGCAACGAACAGGACCGAGCGACCGTGGATGGCTTCTTTTCGCCGATTTCTCTTCCCGTGAACCTTTTGACCAACCCTCCGATGACCCTGGCCTACCAGGAAGCGCCATCGCTGGGCGGTGAGGCCCCCGCGGGCGGCACCACCCAGCCCGGCGCACCGGGCACCCAGCCCCCGGCCGGCCAAGGGTCCGGCGGGTTCGACCCCATGTTCATCCTCATGCTGGGCATGGGCGTGTTCCTGGTGATGATGATCTTCACCAGCGGCCGCCGCCAGAAGAAGGAGAAGCGCGAGCGTGAGAACATGCTCGACGCCCTCAAACGCAACGACAAGGTCCAGACCATCGGCGGCATCATCGGCATCGTGGCCGAGGTTCGCACCGACGAGGTGGTGCTCAAGGTCGACGACGCGGGACAGCACCGCATCAAGTTCGCCCGCAGCGCCATCCAGCAGGTCATCACCTCTCGCGGCGGGCCGGCCGACGCCGCTCCGGTCGAGGACGAAGCCGCCGTGACCACCAACAACTAGAGAGATCGGCCCACGCCCGCCCGACCGGGGCGAGCACGCACGCTCGACGAGGAATCGTGACACCATGATGCGCAACCGACTGGGATGGGGCCTGCTGGCGATGGCGATGCTCGCCTTCGCAATCTGGGGCTTCATGCCCCCCAAAGAGAAGCTCCGCCTGGGCAAGGACCTGGCCGGCGGCGTGACGCTCACCTACGCCGTCCAGATCGAGCCGGGCCAGAACGCCCAGGACATCCTCAACCAGCTGGCCACCGTGCTGGGCGAGCGCATCGATCCGGGCAACCAACTCGACATCAGCATCGTGCCGGTGGGGCGAGACCGCCTCGAGATCACGATGCCGCTGCCCACCGAGAACGTCAAGGTGCTCCGGCGCGACTTCGACGCCGAGCTCGAACGCATTCGCCAGTACACCATCGACCCGGTGCGCTTCGAGCGCCTGATGGGCGAGAACGCCCAGCAGCGCTCGGCTTCCATCGAGGAGTTTCGCAAGAGCAGCCCCGAGTTGGCCGATCGCTTGCAGTCCGCCGCGGATGCCTACGACCGATTGATCGCCGCCGAGAGCGCGTACCGCGACCTCCTGGGCCAATACGGACCCGACCAATCCGAGCCCGATCAGGGAACTCTTGACGAAGCCGAAGTGGAAGCCGCCGCCGCTTCACTTGACTACGACGCCGCCCGCGACGAGGCGCTCAAGCTGTCGGTGACGCCCGCCGAAGTCCGGCGCGTGCTCGAGTTCTCGCGCGAGGTCACCCGCAAGATCGACACGCAGACCAACACTCCCGTCGAGCTGCCCAGCCCCTTCGACCGCGCGTGGAGCGCCCTGATGGAGCGGGCCGGCTCGGGCGAGGGAGCCGACCAGAGCTCGCTCCAGGCCCAGCTCGAGCGCGTGCAAACCTCGTACAACACCTACACCACCGAACGCCGCTCGCTGGACGACCCCCAGGACCTCAAGCGGCTGCTCCGCGGCTCGGGCGAGCTGGACTTCCGCATCACCGTCGAGGCCAACAGCCGCGCCGACGAGACCGCCCTGCGCGACGAGCTCCAGGAAGTCGGCCCGCGCAACGCCAACCCCGAGGGTGCCGTCTGGCTCCAACTCTCCAAGGTCGAGTCGTGGTTCGACACGCTGGCCCAGTCCGAGGCGCTCGAGGCCGACCCGGTGGGCTTCTTCGCCCAACGCGGTTTCGTGGTCGAACGCTACGACGGGCAATACTGGATGCTCGCGTGGGACCAGTTGGGCAACCGCCTGACCAGCGCCGAGGGCGAGTGGCAGGTGTCGCGGGCGTACCAGGGCCGCGATGACATCGGCCGGGCCAACATCGTCTTCGACATGGACACCCTGGGCGGCCAGCGCCTGGGCGAACTCACCCGCGAGCACGTGGGCGACAACATGGCCGTCATCCTCGACGACCGCATCATCACCGCTCCCGTGCTCCAGGGACGCATCTCGACAAACGGCAGCATCTCGGGCGATTTCTCGGCCGAGGAACTGCGCTACATCATCCAGGTGCTCAACGCCGGCGCGCTGCAAGCCCGCCTGAGCCCCGAGCCCATCAGCGAGAACACCATCGGCCCGAGCTTGGGCCAGGACAACCTCGATTCGGGCCTGCGGGCTGGCGTGTACGCCCTGGTCGCCGTCAGCATCTTCATGATTCTCTACTACTTCACCTACGGCATTGTCGCCGTGATCGCGCTGGGGTGCAACGCCATCCTGATCCTGGGCGCGATGGCCCACAACCAGTCGGCCTTCACCATGCCCGGCATCGCGGGCGTCATCCTTACGTTCGGCATGGCCGTCGACGCCAACGTGCTCATCTTCGAGCGAATCCGAGAAGAACTCCGCAACGGGCTCGACCTCTCCCAGTCGGCCAAACTGGGCTACCAGCGTGCCCTCTCGGCCATCATCGATGGCAACGTGACCAACCTCATCGTCTGCGTCGTGCTTGTTGGCGTGGGCACGCAAGAGGTCAAGGGCTTTGCCATCACCCTGGGCGTGGGCGTGGTGTGCACCATGATCGCCGCCCTGATTGTCAGCCGCTTGCTCCTGTCGCTACTCGTCGATGACGTGAACCTCAAGGCTCTGGGCAGGCCCCGGACGGCGATGCTCGCCACGGCGCTGCCCATCATCGACCGCTTGCTCGAACCAAAGATTAACTGGGTGGGCATCCGGCACTTCTGGTACGGCGTCTCACTCCTGGCCGTGCTCGGCAGCGTCGCTCTGGTCATCAACCAGCGTGATCGCATGCTCGACACCGAGTTCGTGGGCGGCACCCAGGTGGTCCTGCGGTTCGGCACCGACGACGCCGGCGGGAGCGCGAAAACGCTCACCCGCCAGGTCGTGCTCGACCGTGTCATGGAGGTGGCCAAAGCCGCGCCGGTGGGCAGCCAACTCGCGCTGCTCGAACAGGCCGACATCGTGCCGCTCGACCCCGAAGACGACGGTGTCACGAGCGATACATTCCAGATCAAGACGCTGGCCACCAACTCGGACGAGGTACAGGACGCCCTGGCGAAGGCTTTCGCCGACGTGCTCGATGTCCAAGCCGCCGTCAGCTTCACCCGTTCCGATGCGACCGACGCCCGGCTCGCGCCCGTGTACCCCATCTCGAGCCCCGCGCCGCTTGGCACCCACATCGGCAAGCCGCAATACCGCGACGACGTGAGCGCATACGTCGGCGGCGCTGCCGTGGTGCTCGAAGACCTCACCCAGGGCATGTCGCTGGCCCAGATCGAACAGCGTATCGATCTGCTGCGGACCCAGGCCGACTTCTCGTCGTCCCTCGGCCGCCCGCGCGAGATGCGCGTGCTCGAACGCCACGACGACGGCACCATCCGCTCGGCCGTGCTGCTCACGGTCGATCCCAACACCAGCTACTTCGGCGATCGTGACCGCTGGTGGCAGGACGTGGGCCAGTTGGAATGGCGCGTCGTGCGCGAGTCGCTCACCACCTCCACCACGCTGGCCAGCGTCAGCAACTTCAGCCCGGCCATCGCCCAGGAGTTCCGCGGCCGTGCCATCTTCGCGGTGGTGATCAGCTTCGTACTCATCACCATCTACATCTGGGTGCGTTTCGGCTCGGTACGGTACTCGCTGGTGGCGCTCCTCGCTCTGGGCCACGACGTCATCGTTGCCCTGGGCATGATCGCTCTGGCCGAGTTGATCTACGAGTTCCCCAGCGGCGCCAAGATCGCCAGCAGCCTCAGCATCCTGCCCTTCCGCATCGACCTCAACACCGTGGCCGCGCTGCTCACGATCATCGGGTACTCACTCAACGACACCATCATCATCATGGACCGCATCCGCGAGAACCGCGGCAAGCTGCCCTACGCCAACAAGCGCGTCATCAACCTCTCCATCAACCAGACCCTCAGCCGCACGGTGATCACCTCGGGGACCACGCTGTTCGCCGTCGTCGTGCTCTACTTCATGGGTGGCGAAGGACTCCGGCCGTTCGCGTATGTGCTGCTCGTGGGCATTGTGGTTGGTACCTACTCGTCGGTCGGCGTCGCCGCCCCGCTGGTGTGGTCGCGCAAAGCCGATCCCTCCGGCAATCGGGCCGACAATCGGGAAGATTCCGACAACAATGACGGATTCTCGGGCTCGCCAGCTTCGCCAACGACAGCCCAGGGCCCGGACCAACCGATGAGATAGGGCATGAACACCACGCCTCAGGCCAACCCGGGCTCGTTCCGGCAGACGGCCATCGGGCTGCTCGCCCTGGCCGTCCTGTGGAACGCCGTCTACTGGCTGTGGCCCGTCCACCGCCAGGCCCCGGTGGTCATGGCCAGCACCATCGATGAAGGCGTCGCTCCCGAGCAAGGCGCCGACCCCGAGCCGTTCACGCTCACGATGGGCAGCAGCGAGCCCCAAGAACCCCTGATTATCGATCCCATCGTGTACGACCCCGAGCCCGAAATGGGCGTGCTGCCGCCCACGTTCCAGTTGCACACGACCACCGCCAACGATCGCAACCTGGGCGATATCGCCAGCCGCTACTACGGCGACAAGGCCCTGGCGACCGTCATCGCCCAGGCCAACCCGTTCAAGGATCCAAGCCGCCTCAAGGCCGGCCAGGTCTGGCGCGTGCCGGTCGATCCCCAGAATATCCAGGGCTGGGTGGTGGACGCCGGCGGGCATCCGGTCGAGGCTCCCCCTCCAGCGCCGCCGCCCGCCGAGTACACCGAGTACCTCGTGCGCGATAAGGACACGCTTGGAGCCATCTCGAAGCTCCACTACAAGTCCACCCAGCACGCCGATGCCATCTTCGCGTTCAATAAGGAACGCCTGGGCTTGCGATCGCCGCGAGCCATCCGCCCCGGTCAGGTACTGCGCATCCCCAAAGACCCGAAATAGGCCCACGGTCGACCTACCCTTGGCCGCATGATCGAGCCATCGACCTATATCGTGACCGGCGGGGCCGGCTTCGTGGGCTCCAACTGTTGCGCCGCCCTGTCGCACGCGCGGCCCGACGCCCAGATCATCTGCATCGACGACTTCCGCGTGGGCTCGTTCCGCAATCTCATGGAGGCCTACGACCGCCACCGCCTGGGCCCGGTCTCGTGCGAGGTCATCGCCCAGGACTGGACGTACCTGCTCACCATCATCGGCCGCAAGCCCGTGGGCATCGTCCACATGGCCGCCATCACCGACACAACCGTCGAGGACCAGGCCCAGATGCTCGACGAGAACGCCGGCCCAGCCTGGGACGGCCTGCTCGAAGCCGCCGTGGAAGCGGGTCACAAGCTGGTGTACGCCAGCAGCGCCGCCACCTATGGCACGCCGCCCCAGGCCGCGAAGCACCAGCCCTTCCCCCTCGAAGCCGCCGGCACGCCCGACAACATCTACGGCTTCAGCAAGTGGGTCATGGAGAACGCCCACCGCCGCGTGCAACGCCAGGAACCCGCCGCCTCGATCGTCGGCCTGCGCTTCTTCAACGTGTTCGGCCCGGGCGAGTCGAGCAAGGGCGCGATGGCCTCGATGGCCTACAAACTGGCCCAACAGATGCTCGCCGGAACCCCGCCGCGACTGTTCACGCCGGGCGATCAGGCCCGCGATCAGGTCTACGTCGACGACGTGGCCGATTGCGTGCTGGCTGGTTTGGGACTTGGCGATGACAAAACCCCCACGCCCGGCGTGTACAACCTGGGCAGCGGCGCGCCCACGACCTTCAATCAGGTGGCCGACGCCGTGCGCGCCGGGCTGGGCCTGGAGCCAAGCCAACTGCCCACCGAATACTTCGACATGCCCGCGAGCGTGCGCCGGTTTTACCAGGACTTCACGCTGGCCGACATGGCCCAGACCCAGCAGGGGCTGGGCTTCACGCCCTCGCACGAGCCCGTGCAAGCCATTACCAAGTACGCGTCCTATCTCAAGCAACACGCTGGAGGCCGGCAATGAGCAGCATCCGTCGCATCCTGGTCACCGGCGGCGCCGGCTTCGTGGGCTCGCATTTGTGCGAGCGGCTGGTCAACGAAGGCCAGGACGTCATCTGCGTCGACAACTTCTTCACCAGCCAGAAGAGCAACATCGTCCACCTGCTCGGCCACCCCAACTTCGAGCTCATCCGCCACGATGTGACCCACCCCATGTGGCTCGAGGTCGATGAGGTCTACAACCTGGCCTGCCCCGCCGCCCCGGGCCACTACCAGTACAACCCGATCAAGACGATGAAGACCAGCGTCATGGGCGCCATCCACCTGCTCGGAAT
>CAYGTM010000040.1:7753-11373 GCA_964352795.1 uncultured Phycisphaera sp. | reverse complement strand
GTTCACCTATGTGCTGGCGCGCATCGACGGCAACCTGACCATCGTGGCCGAAGCGCTGCTCGACACGGTGACGAAGATGGGCAAGGCCGAGGATGTCCATGTGCTGGGCAAGGCCCCGGGCGCGGCGCTGGTTGGCTTGAAGTACCGCCACCCGTTCCTTCAATACACGCCCGGCGGCGAGGAATGCGCCCAGGCGTGCTGGACGGTGTACGACGCCGAGTACGTCACGCTCGAAGATGGCACGGGCCTGGTGCACACCGCCCCCGGCCACGGCACCGAGGACTATGAGACCGGCAAGCGCGTTGGCCTGCCGATCTATTGTCCAGTCAAGGGCGATGGCACCTACGACGACACCACCCCCCAGTGGCTCCAGGGCCAGCACATCTGGAAGGCCAACGACGCCATCACCGAGCACCTGCGCGAGAGCGGGCATTTGTTCCATAGCGCCAAGTTCATGCACAGCTACCCGCACGACTGGCGCTCCAAGACACCGGTGATCTTCCGCAGCACCGAGCAGTGGTTCGTGAGCATCGATGGCAAGTTCGTGGTGGATGGAGACGAGAAGCGAAGCCTGCGCGAGCGATCGTTGTGGTCGGTCGATACGGACAATCCCGAGAGCGTGAAGTTCGTGCCCGCCTGGGCCCGCAACCGCCTGCGCGGCATGTTGGACAGCCGCCCGGACTGGTGCATCAGCCGCCAGCGTGCGTGGGGCTTGCCCATCCCCGCGTTCCACGGCGAGGACGGCACGGCCATCTTTACGCCCACGCTCGTGCGCGAGATGGCAAAGGTGTTCGGCGAGCGCGGCAGCGATGCGTGGTTCACCGAAACGCCCACGGAACTGCTGGCCAACTGGGACGCCTCGAACGATCCCGATCTGCCCGCCGAACTGAAGAGCCTGAACAAGAGCACGCTGCGCAAGGGCGAGGACATCCTCGACGTGTGGTTCGAGAGCGGCGCGACTTGGAACGCCGTCATGCGACAACGCCTGGGTGTGTTTCCAAGCGAGTTGTACCTCGAAGGCAGCGATCAGCACCGCGGCTGGTTCCAGTCGAGCCTCGCGTGCTCGATCGCATCGACCGGCAAGCCGCCCTACAAGGCCGTGCTCACCCATGGTTTTATGGTCGACAAGGACGGCCAGAAGCTCAGCAAGAGCCGCGGCGACACCATCGAGGCGCTCTTCACCAAGTACGGCTGCGATGTGCTCCGCTGGTGGGTCGCCTCGCTCAGCTACGAGAACGACGCCAAGGTCGATGACGAGTTCTTCAACATCGCCGGCGAGGGCTACCGGAAGGTGCGCAACACGCTGCGCTTCCTGCTGGGAAACCTCGGCGACTTCGAGCCAAGCCAGGCTTTCGACCTGGCGAGCGTCGAGCCCACCAGCATCGACGCCTGGGCGCTGGCCGAGTTCGACACGCTGAGCAAGGACGTGCTGGCCGCGTACGAGCGCTACGAGTTCCGCGTCGCGCACGCGAGGCTGTACGCCTTCTGCAACGACACGCTGAGCGCCGTGTATCTGGCGGCCATCAAGGATCGCATGTATTGCGATAAGCCGGGCAACGCTCGCCGCCGGCGCACGCAGACGGTTTTGCACCACATCACCGACGGGTTGTGCCGCCTGCTGGCGCCCATCCTGCCCCACACGGCCGACGAGGCCTTCCGGGCCCTGCGCCGCGTGCCGGCCGAGGACATCGACACCTGCGTCCACCTCGAGTCCGCCCTTTCCGCCAGCGGTGTGCGTGCCGACGAGCGCTGGACCAAGGTCATGGACCTACGCGACAAGGCGCTCGCGGCCATCGAACTCTCGCGCGGCCCGGGTGACAAGGGCGGCATGGACATCGACAACCCCCTGGACGCATGGGTGACCCTGCCCGGCACCGACGGCCTGCTCGCGGGCTTCGATGCCGTCGATCTGGCGGACTTGCTGGGTGTCAGCCGGGTCGAGATCGGCTCGGGCGAGATCGCCGTGACCGATCGCCGGGCCGAGCCCCGCTGCGAGCGTTCCTGGAAGCGGGACGGCACGGTCAAGGAGCGCTCCGACGGCGGGCTGCTGAGCGATCGGGATGCCGAGGCTCTGGGCGTCGCCTGAGGTTGTTGATTCGACCACACGCGCAGACTTTGCGCGTGTGGTCGGGGTGTTGCCGGTAGTAAACGTCCGAGAACCAACATCGCCAAAATGTTGCCCAGAAGCAACACAGCCCGGGCATGGGCCGGGCCGATGACCGATGCGATGGAGCATCATCGAGATAACGACCCCTCGCCCCGTGACAGCCGGCCCGTGCGCCGCCCCGCGCCGGGCGTGCCCGGCATGGTGCCCGTGGCCGACAAGCTCACGAGCCTGGCCCACGACCTGAACAACCTGCTGGACGGGTCGATGCGGCAACTCGCCCTGGCCCGGCGGTCGCTGGACGCCGAACTGAGCGTGGCGGCGGCTCGTGAGCTCGAGGGCGTCCGCCAGCAGGTCAATACCGCGTATCAGGCGATGGAACGGATGTGCGACATTTTGCACGCCACGCTGAGCGGGGCCCCGGGCGGAGCCGGCTCGCCCACGATCGCGCGGGGCAAGCCCATCTCGCTGGCCGAGGCCGCCGAGCACGCCTTGGCAGTGGTCGGGCCGATGGCCGCCGAGGCGTTGGCCAAACTCGAAGGCCAGCTCGAGGCGGGCATCCAGGACATCCCCGCGGGCCCGGTGTACCCGCTCATCCTCAATGGGTTGCGCAACGCGATCGAGGCCGTCGAGCGATCGGGTAAGCCGGGCAAGGTGTTCCTCACGCTGATGATCCAAGAGGACGAGGACGACGGCCCCCAGGTGGTGCTGGAGATCCGCGACACGGGGACGGGCCTTGACCTCTCGCTGGCTCCCGGGCGATTGTTCGAGCCGGGCGTGACGAGCAAGTCCAAGGGCTTCGGGCTGGGCCTGGCCATCAGCGCCGAGGTGGCGCGCGACATGGGCGGCACGCTCGAGTTGAGCGCATCGCGCGAGGGCGGGGCCGTGCTGCGAGCGCGCTATCCCGTGCCGCAAGACCGCGGCGCGCAGAGCATCGGATGAGCGCGATGACGCCCGACACCGCGCGAGCCCGATCGCACACGAGCACGCACAAGGTGCTGGTGATCGACGACGACCCGATCATCGCCGAGAGCCTGGCCGAGTTCTTGGTGCGCGAGGGCTACGAGGCGGCCACGGCCTTCGACGCCGCCGAGGCGATGGAAGCGCTGGCCGAGGCCGAGCAGCACACCGACGGCCCCAGCCGCGTGCCGCACCCGTATGACTTGGCCATCTGCGACGTCTCGATGCCGGGCATGGGCGGCATGGAACTGCTCGCGCACATCCAGAAGGAGCACGACGCGGCGGTCATCATGCTCACCGGCTACGGAACCATCGAGTCGGCCGTCGAGGCCCTGCGCCTGGGCGCGAGCGATTACCTGACCAAGCCGGTGGTCGACAGCGAGCTGCGGGTGTCACTCGAACGTGCCCTGGGCCAGCACAAGCTGCTCAGCGAGAATCGGCGGCTGAAGCAGCAACTCGCTGGCCGGTACGGGCTCGAGGGGCTCGTGGGCCGCGCCCCGCGCGGGGAGGGGGGCGGGGCGCGCCGGCGGGGCGTCGCGCGCGGGGGGGCGGGCGG
>CAYGTM010000040.1:0-7743 GCA_964352795.1 uncultured Phycisphaera sp. | reverse complement strand
CCCCCCAGCACCACGCGCGCCCGTCCCGGCTCGAGGGCATCGTGGGCCGCGACCATCGCGTGCAGCGCATCTTTGAACTCATCGAGGCCGTCGCGCCCAGCCGGACAACCGTTCTGATGACCGGCGAGAGCGGCGTGGGCAAGAGCCTGATCGCGCGGGCCATCCACCAGAACAGTCCAAGGCGCAACAAGCCTTTCGTGGAGATTTCCTGCGGCTCGATCCCCGAAACCCTGCTGGAAAGCGAGTTGTTCGGCCACACCAAGGGCGCGTTCACGGGCGCACACGCGGACAAGGCCGGTCGGTTCCTGGCGGCCGACGGCGGCACGCTGTTTCTCGACGAGATCAACAGCGCCAGCCCGGCCATGCAGCTCAAGCTTCTGCGCGTATTGCAGGAGCGTCGCTTCGAGCCAGTAGGCACCAACGAGACCATCGAGGTCGACACGCGCGTGGTCTTGGCGAGCAACCAGGATCTTGAAGCGTTGGTGGCCGAGGGCAAGTTCCGCCAGGATTTGTATTATCGCATCAACGTCGTCAAGATCGAGATCCCGCCGTTGCGGGATCGCGTGAACGACGTGCCGATGCTGGCCGAGCACTTCCTGAAGCAGCACGCGGGCGAGCTTGGCAAGGTGTTGCTGGGCTTTGCCGACGACGCGATGGACGCGCTGCGGCGGTACACCTATCCCGGCAACGTGCGCGAGTTGCAGAACATCGTCGAGCGGGCGGCCGTGCTGACGCGCACGCCCACGATCGTGCTGCACGACCTGCCGCCACAGGTGATCGAGAATGCCACGGGCCCGCTGACGCCGGTATCGCTGCGCGAGGCCGAACCGATGGCGGAATCTCCGTGGGTGCCCATGCCGCTCGCCGATGCCCTGCGCGAGCCCGAGAAACGGATCTTGCTCAAGGCCCTCAAGGCCAACGACTGGAACCGCCAGGCGACCGCCGACGATCTGCATATCAACCGCACGACGCTGTATAAAAAGATGAAGGCGTTGGGGCTCGATGGTCCTGAGGATTGATGCCTCCAGGCCCATACACTGGACCATGCGAGTCGCCACCTGGAACATCAACGGCATCCGCTCGGCCTGGAAGAAGGGCCTGAGCGAACGCCTCGATCATCTCGACGCCGACGTGGTGCTGTTGCAAGAGGTGCGAGGCACGCAAGAGCACATCCCCAAGCCGCTCATCCATGCGGGCAAGTACCATCTTGTGTGGAACCCGGCCGCCCGGGCTGGTTACGCCGGCACTGCACTGCTGAGCAAGGCCAAGCCCAAGCGTGTGACGTATGGCTTGTGTAACGGCGCGTGCGATGATGATGAAGAGGGCCGCCTCATCACCGCCGACGTGGGTGGGCTGGTCGTCGCCAGCGTGTACCTGCCCTCGGGCTCGTCGGGCGAGCATCGCCAGGCGATCAAGGAACAGTGGATGCCCGAGTTCAGCAAGTGGGTGCAGCCGCTCAAGCGGAAGCGCACGCCCGTGCTGCTGGGCGGCGACTTCAACGTGGCCCACACCGAACGCGACATCTTTTACGCCAAGGGCAACCAGAAGAACAGCGGCTTTTTGCCCCACGAACGCGAGTGGATCGGCGGGCTCTTCGACACGGGCTGGCACGATGTCATCCGCGAAAAACATGGCGATGTCCACGGCCCCTATAGCTGGTGGAGCAATCGCGGGCAGGCCCGCGCCCTCGACCGCGGATGGCGGATCGATTATCTGTTGGCCAACCCGGCGGCCAAAAAAGTGCTGAAGGATTGCTGGATCGACCGCGAAGCTGCCGATGGCATCTCCGACCATGCGCCTGTGGTGGCCGACCTCGACCTGTCGTAACCGAAGAGGACTCTTATTATGAAGGCCACACTCGACGGCCGGGATCTGACGATCGATCGCCCCTCACTGGCCGCCGCCCTGGAGGCCGGCGTGGCCAGTGCGCGCGAGCAGGGGCGCATCGTGATCGAGGTGTTTCTTGACGGCCAACCCGTCGATGGGAATAACCTGGGCGAGCCGAGCGACGACCCGATCGATGCGAAGCACGTCGAGATGACCTCGACCGACCCGACTTCCCTCGTGCGCGTCACGCTATTCGACGCCGCCGACGCGATGGACAGCGCCCAGGACGAGCACGCCGCCTGCGCCGCGATGATCCATCGGGGCGACGTGACCGCAGCGATGGGCACGTTGGCCCAAATCCTGTCTACCTGGCAAGCCGTGCGCGAGGCGATCATCCAGGGCGGTGCCGCCATAGGCCAACCGCTTTCGGAGTATGCGGGCCCCGGCAAGCTCAACGAGCGCACCGAGGCGCTCTCACGCCAGCTCGATGCGCTCAAGCGGGCCGTGGGCGATGATGATCTTTCCACCGTGGCGGATTTGCTCGAAGAGGACCTGCGAACCGAAGCCGGCTTGTGGGCCGATACGCTGCGTCACATCGCCGAAGCGATGAAGCAGGCGTGATCGCGGGCTTCATCGGCAGGGGTCGTAGTGCCGCTGATGGTGATAGCCACGATGGCCGTAATGCCGGTAGGAACGATGCCCGTAGTGGCGCGAGCCGTGGTACACCACAACCGGACTGGGCCTCACATAGACGGGCCGTTCGACATACACCTGCCGCTCGACGTACACCGGCTGTTCGACGTAGACGGGCCGCTCGACCACGCGCTGGGCGGGATAGCCGTAGCCGCCGCCGGAGGTGCTGTAGGCCGAGGCCCTTGCGTTCTGATCGCCGATCACCGCGCCGCCCACGCCGCCGATGATGGCACCCGTGGTCAGCCCCCGGCTGGCGTCGCCGGTGACCGCGCCGATGCCCAGGCCGGCCAGGCTGCCCAAGGCCGCCCCCGAGAAGGCACCCTGGAGCCCATTGTTGCAGCCGCCCATGAGGGCGATGGGCATGAGTGCCGTGAGTGCCACCAAGCTCTTACGCCAGTTGATCTTGCGAATCATGGTTTCACCTCCGTTGGTCGCCACGCGGAACCCGCTTGTGGGCGGATCCATTCCGTCTAGTAAAGACTTACTAGCATAATCGCGGTGGCGTTGCACTGAGGCCGCGATAATCAGGGAAAATACTGATGATTCGGGGCAGATTGGTGCTCCCATAGCCGATTTTGGTGATACAATGGCCCACATCACGCCTCCCTAGCTCAATCGGTAGAGCAGCTGACTCTTAATCAGCGGGTTAGTGGTTCGAGTCCACTGGGGGGTATTTTGTTCAAGCCCCGGCCTGTGCGGGGCTTGTTGTGTTTATCGGCCCCCGAGTTGCTCGGGGCGTGCCCGGCCCTTGCGTCCATGCCGCCACGCATCCCAGCTGTACAGCACCAGGGCCGTCCAGATGATCGTGAAGGCGAACAGCATGGTGGGGTCGAGGGTCTGGCCGTAGATGATCGAGAGGATGAACTGGCCCGTGGGAGCCAGGTATTGCAACATGCCGAGCGTGGCCAGTCTCAACCGATGGGCGGCGGCGGCGAAGGCGACCAGCGGCACGGCCACCATGAAGCCGCCCAGGGCCATGAGGGCCGTGCGCATGGGCGGGCCGTCGCCGATCTCGGCTTGCCCGGTGGATGCCAGCCATGCGTACAGGCCCAGCGCGATGGGCATCAGCACGAGCATCTCGACGCACAAACCCGGCGCGGGCTTGGTAGCTGCCCGCTTGCGCACGAGGCCATAGAAGCCGAAGCTCAGCGCGAGCGTGACGGCGATCCATGGCAGCCCGCCGCGATGGATGGTGAGGATGACGACGGCGATCACCGCCAGCACGATGGCGATGACCTGCGCGCGCCGGGGGCGCTCGCCCAGCAGGATCATGCCCAGCGCGATCGACACCAGCGGCGTGATGTAATAGCCAAGGCTCGCGTCGATCAGCCGCTGCGTGGACACCGCGTAGATGAACGCGAACCAGTTGCAGGCGATCAGCCCCGCGCTCAGCAGTAGCACGCGAAAGCGCTTGGGTTCGGTCAAGGCGGCCTTGAGCTCGCCCAGCCGACCGGTAAAGCCCAAGAACAGCAAAAGCACCGGGACGCCGAAGAGCACGCGCTGGGCGAGAATCTCGGGCAGCGGGGCGGCCCAATCGCCGCGGGTCAGCGCGTTGACGTACATGGGCACGACGCTGCCCCACCAGAGGTAGGCCAAGAGGCCGTAGCCGACGCCAGCGGCCGGGGTAGTGGTTGTTGCGGGCGCTGGGGCGGTTCGTGCCATGAAGGGCGAGCGTAGCGGGGCGGAGATCGGCCACGGGGTGTTCCCACTGGGGTTGTTTCCCCCAAGGCCGGTCCTATGCTGTTTCCATGCCCTTGATCGTCACCGGAACCATCGGAATCGACACCGTCTACACCCCCGACCACGGCCATCGGGAGAACGTGCTGGGCGGTTCGTGTACATATTTTGCGGCGGCCGCATCGTTTTATTGCCAGCCGGTGCGCATCGTGGCGGCCGTGGGAGAGGACTTTCCCGACGAGCTTCGCAAGACGATGGAGCAGTTCAAGGGCGTGGACCACAGCGGGCTCGAGGTTCGCAAGGGCTCCAAGACCTTCCGCTGGGGCGGCAAGTACATGGAGAACATGGACCAGCGCGAGACGCTGTATACCGACCTGGGCGTGGTCGCCGAAGAGCCGCCTACGGTGCCCGAGGCCTTCCGTGACAGCAAGTACGTCTTCCTGGCCAACACGCATCCTTCGGTGCAACTCGGGTTGCTCGAACAACTCTCCAAGCGCACGCTGGCGGTGGCCGACACGATGGACTTGTGGATCGATACCGCCAAGCCCGAGTTGATGCAGCTCTGCGAGAAGATCGACGGGCTGGTGCTGAACTTCGACGAGGCCGAGCAACTGACCGGCAAGCGCAACTCGGTGACGGCGGCCCGGCACATCCTGGAGATGGGCCCCAAGTTCGTGGTCATCAAGAAGGGCGAGCACGGCTGCATCATCGTGCACAAGGATGGCATCGCCGCTTTACCAGCCTACCCCACCGAGAATGTCGTCGACCCCACCGGCGCGGGTGATAGCTTTGCCGGCGGCATGATGGGCTCGCTGGCGCGCGAGGGCGATACCGGCGTCGATCCTACGTCGTTCGCGGCCATCCACCGGGCCGTGGCGCACGGTACCATCGTGGCGAGTTACAACATCGAATCCTTCAGCCTCGACCGTCTGGCGACGTTGACCGTCCAGGACCTCGACTCGCGCTTCGATGAGTTCGCCCGCATGGTCCGCGTGAGCTGAACGACCCGATGCCAACCAGCAGCGACCAGCCCGATCCGCGGTACCTCGAGCCCTACCGCGAGGCGGTTCGCGCGCACGGGCCGGGCTTCGAGGCCCTGCTGTGGCGCAGCGAAGCGTACCAGATCAAGCGGTTCGAGGTGCTCGCGCAGGTAGCGCGGCCCAAGGGCAGCGTGCTGGCCGACCTCGGCGCGGGCCGTGGAGATTTGCTCGAGTATCTGCGAGCCGTTGACCAAGGGCCGTCGGGGTACGTTGGCGTCGAGGGCATCAGCGAACTGGTGGAGCCCGCCCAAAAACGCTTCCCGGAGACGACGTGGGTCATCGCCGACTTCGTGCGCGATACGGCGTTGTTCGAGCGGTTGGTAAGCGAGTTCGGCGTGGGTGTGATCGTCTTCAGCGGCTCGCTCAACACGCTTGACGAGCGCACGGCGCTCGCCGTGCTCGACCGCGCATGGGACGCGCTGCACCGGCGACAAGGCGCGGTGCTGGCGTTCAACTTCCTGTCGTCGGCGGGCCGAAAGCGACGCCAGGCCACCGGCCCGGCCAACCGCTTCAGGAGTGGGCAAGTATTCAAGTGGGCCCAACGCGCCAGCGGGCACATGCTGTTCCGGCAGGATTATCTGGGGCCGCATGATGCGACGGTGGCGGTGTATGCCAATCCTTCCGAGGCGCGTGCGTAAGCACGCGGACCATCGCGCTCACTCGCCCAGGTCGGGCCACAACGCTTCGAGGTCGGGCGAGATCGGGCGGCGGATGCCATTCTCGTTGAGCACGTCTTCCATCGACGCCAGAATATCGGTGCGGCGGTACACCAGGCGGTCGGCCCCGCGGTCGTAGAACTCGAAGGTCAGGAACTCTTCGGACGAGCCTGCCAGGTCACGCAGCGTTTCCACGCATTGCTTGAGGCTGGTGATGGTCGTGCCGTTGATGCTCTTGAGCGTCGAGAACGCCGGAATTTCGTACGCTAGATTCACGCGGTGGTTCAGCAGCCCGCCGGCCAGGATGACGAACTCCTGTACCTCGGCGTCTTCGTCCTTGCCCGTGAAGGCGCGCTTGACGATGGGGCTCTGACGCGCGGCCAGACGTTCAAATGGAAGCCCGTAGATGTGCGATTGGTACACGGGCGTGAAGACCAATGGGCCGAAGACCATGTAGCTCGGGTAGGAGTTGTTCAGGGCGTCGAAGAAGTTGTCGTCGCCTCGCACGACGGGAGAGCGAACCTCGATCTCTTCACCGTCGCGCAGGACGCTCAGGGTCACGGTGCCGTCGTCGTTCTGGCCGTGATGCACGAAGTACTCGAAGTACAGGCGAAGGTCGTCCGTCAGACTCACCAGGCCCTGGCTGTCGATGCTCCGGCCGGCGATGCTGGTGACCACGTCCCAGGACTTGAGCGGGTTGCCCTCGACTTCTTTCGAGACGACCATGCCTTCGAGCTCTGGGGTGAGCCCGAGCTTGGCGCGCAGGCCCGGGTTGCGGGTGTTGTCGAAGCTCTCGCGCAGGAAGGGGCGGCCGTCGATGTCGCCGTCCTTCACGTCTTGCAGGAACAGGCGGATTTCCTCGTTGGGAATGATGTAGCCGATGTTGTCGGCCTGCTGGATGCCGCTGAAGGTCAGGCCGATGACCTGACCCTCGACGGTGACGGGCCCGCCCGAGTTGCCCGGGTTGAGGGCGGCGTCGACCTGGATGCGCAGGCCCAGCGTGCCGGCGTTGTAGCCCACGAACTCGATGCGCGAGACGATGCCCTCGGTGATCGACAGTTCCTCGCCGCCCAGGGGGTACCCAAGGGCGTTGGCCTTGTCGCCGATGTCGGGCAGGTCGGCCGACAGCACGGCCATGGGCACGCCGTCGATGGCGTCGGCGTCCTCGAGCTCGAGCAACGCCAGGTCGATGCCGGTGTTGCGGGCCACGACCTTGGCGGCCAGGCGCTGGCTGGTGAGGTAGGGCTGCACGAAGATCTGCTGGCCATACTCCACGACGTGGGCGTTGGTCAGGATGAGCCCGCCCTCGATGACCAGGCCCGAGCCGGTCGAGTTGCCGGGTTGCTGGCGGGTCCAGGGGCGGGTCAGGTCGGGACCGCGGCTGGTCGTGAAGATCTTGACGGTCGATTGCCGGATGTCGGCCGGGGCGGCCTGCGTGCCGTTGGTCGAGCCGGTAAGGCCCTGGGCCGACGCGGGTGCGACACCGATGGTCGTGGCCACGAGGGCGCAGGCGGCGGCTTGAAGGGTCCGGATAAGTCGGGGGCGGTTCTGCTTCACGTCGTTCTCCTGGGCCGGTCGTAGGGATTGTGCGGGTGGCTCCGCTCGAATCAGGCTCTCTACAGGTTAGAGCCCGCCGCCGACTCCGGCACACGCGCCCACCACACGCTAACATCGGCTCCCATGGCCACGATCATCGTTCTCCAAGACGGTCAACACCTCGGCCCGGCTCGCCTGGGCATCACCCTGCGCGACCACGGGTTCAAGCTCGACTTCCGCCGCATCGACCGCGATGGCGAGGCGGCGGTCCCCCAAGACAAGGACGGAGCCCAGGGCCAGCATGTTCTTGGCAG
>CAYGTM010000039.1:5374-11400 GCA_964352795.1 uncultured Phycisphaera sp. | reverse complement strand
ACCAGAGCGGCTGGGCGCGCTTCGACGCGTCCACCGCCGACGGCCTGACCACCCCGGGCTGGAGCCCCACGGCCGGTGCCGACGGCGTTGTCGACGCCTTCGACCGTGACTATATCGCCGCCCAGATCGCCGCCGTCAGCGACGGCGAGGCCAACTGGGACGATATCAACGAGGCCGTCCTCTTCGCCCTGTCGGCCGACGTGACCGGCGACCTGATCGTCAACCAGGACGACCTGGACGCCATCGACGCCATCCTGGGCGGCGTCTGCCGCGCCGACTTCGACGGCGATGGCAGCCTGACCATCTTCGACTTCCTGGCCTTCTCCAACGCCTTCGATTCGGGCGATCCGTCCGCCGACTACGACGGCGACGGCAGCCTGACCATCTTCGACTTCCTGGCCTTCTCCAACGATTTCGACGCCGGCTGCCCGTAATGGGTTGAACCCTGCGGGGTTCACGATGCCGAACAAAGAGCCCTAAGCTCAGCCTTGCGGGCCGCGTACACGAGTACGCGGCCCGTTTTCCATGCCGGCGTGTCACACTGGGCTGTCCATGGGAAAAATCTTTCTCATATCGCGTGACCAATGGCGGTCGATCACGTTATAAGTGATGACGGCGGTTGTCGTGCTCTGGGGTTGGCCGTCGAATGGCCCGGTGGCGTGTCACGTCTTCCGTGGAGGTTCCCAGCCATGCCGCGTCCGATCGCTCGTCCGTCCGCAACCGCCTTCCTTCCCGCCTCCTTTCCCGCCTTGTTGGCCTCCGTCGGGCTGGCGGGTTCTGCCTTTGGCCAGTGTTCGGTGTACCGCATCGACATGCCCGACTTCGACCAGCGCCGGGCCGCCCTGCCCAACGACGGCCGCATGTACTGCGTGCCCACGGCCACGGCCAACGCGCTCGCGTACATCTCGAATCATGGGTATCCAGACGTCATGGGCGGCCCGCGCGACTGGTCGAGCAGCGCCCAGTACGGTCCGGTCTCCACGCAACTCACGATCCTGGGCGGCATCCTGATGGGCACCAACCCCACCACGGGCACGAGTATCAGCGGCTGGACGGCCGGCACCAAGGCCATGCTCGACGGCTCGAACGGCCTGATCGTCGGCTGCTACCTGGCCGCCGGCTTCCAGGGCCTCTCGCCGCACCAACTGGCCGACCAGATGCGCATCGGCTCGGTGGTCATGCCGCTCATCGGCTGGTACGACGATGTGGGGCTGGGCCGCTGGACGCGCGACGGCGGGCACATGGTCACCATGTGGGCGGCCTTCAACACCTGCGACTCCGACGACGACATGCTCATGGCCTTCCACGACCCGGGCAACGACAGCGTGCTGACCAGCCAGAGCGCCTTTCGGACGACGATCTCCGACTTTGGCACCAGCGTGACGTGGAAGTTCAAGCGCAAGAACGAGAGCGCCCACCTGCCGCGCCGCGTCATGCGCGTGGACGCCTACGGATCCTCTCCGACGGGCTTCCTCGACGGCGTGGCCTTCATCATGCCACTCTTCGGGTTGACCAGCGACCCGGGGCTCAACGACATCTCCTTCGACCTGCCCAAGCCCGGCAGCGACGAGCCCGAGGCCAAGCGGTTCACCATCGAAATGCCCACGGGCTACCAGATCGAGGGCATGATGAGCACCCCGTTGCCCAGCGAGGCCTTCGCGCTGGCCTCCACCGATAGCGGGCGCCTGGGCCAGCTCATTCACGTGAACTTCGCCACCGCTCAGACCACCACCATCGACACCATGACCAGCCCCAAGGCGATGACCGTTGGCCGCGACGGATCGGCGTACGTCGCCGCCGTGGCGCGCCTCGATCGGTACGCGATGCAGGCCGACGGTACGCAGGGCATCATCGGCACGACGCCCCTGCCCGCCGCCGCCGACGCGCTGTTCTACGACGACGCGGCCGACGAGGTGCTCGTGCTGAACATCGCCGGCCGCCGGCTGATGCGTACCAGCCAGGATTTGTCGACGCTGCGCAACGACGCCATCCCAACGGCGGTCCCGCTGATCGGCGATGGCTCGATCGCCATCGACCCCACCGACGGCTTCGAGTGGATCGCCTCCTCGGGCTCGCCCACGCTGAGCAAGCTCGGCCGCGACGCGGCGCAGCGGCTCGTGGTCGAGTCGCAGGTTGTTCTGCCGGGCGTGGCAAGCCCCCAAGCCTTGCAGTTCGGTGATGACGGCACGCTCTTCGTCGTTGACGGCGGGATTATCAAGGCGTTCGAGAATCTCCCGCGCGGCGGCTGGACGCGGGCCGACAGCCCGCTGGACGGCCTGCCCAGCGGCCCCGTGTTCATGGCCGGCCGCGGGCGGACCAACTATGACCCCGCCACGATGGCCGACATCAACATCCTGCCGCCCGATGGCGACCCAGGCCAGCCCGACTGCCGCGCCGACCTCGATCTCGACGGCCGCCTGAGCATCTTCGACTTCCTGGCGTTCCAGAACCTGTTCGATCGGGGCAGCACCTGGGCCGACTTCGACCACGACGGGGCGCTCACGATCTTCGACTTCCTGGCCTTCCAGAACGCCTTCGACGCGGGGTGCCCGTAAACGCCCGCGCCTGACCGACACGACCAAACCCGCGCCGCCGAACCGCAGTGGCCGGCGGTGCCCGAGAAAGGATGTTTTCCGATGCTCCGCACTCCAATCACCCGCCTCGCCGCCTGGGGCGCCATCACGCTCGTGGCCACCACCGCTATGGCCCAGCCCACCGGCGTCAACCTGGTCGTCAACGGCGACGCCGAGACCGGCGACGTGACCGGCTGGACCGACGGCGGCATCGAGGCCTTCGGCACCACGGGGCCTGGGGTGCTAGGCGTGCCCGTGGGCATGGACATTGGGGATTTCTGCTTCGCGGGCGCGCTCGGGGCCGAAACCGAGACGCTCACCCAGACCATCGACCTGTCCGCCAGGGCCGCCGACATCGATGCGGGCGAGCTGACCGCCACGTTCTCCGTCCTGACCCAGTCGCGGCTCGTGCCCGGCGCGCACGATCGCGGCATCGTGACACTCGAATACCGCAACAGCGCGGGCGTGGCCCTGGCCGCCGCCACCTTCGAGGACCAGGCCCTGGTCGATATCCACGACTGGACCTTCTTCGAGGACCAGCGCACGCTGCCCGCGGGCACGCGCAGCGTGTGGATCCGCCTGCTGGCCACGCGCGACGTGGGGGCCTCGACCGACGCGTACTTCGACAACGTGTCGCTGGTGCTCGCCGCGGCGTGTCCAGCCGATCTCGACGGTGACGGCGCGCTGACCATCTTCGACTTCCTCGCGTTCCAGAACCTTTTTGATTCGGGCGATCCCGCCGCCGACTTCGATGGTGATGGGAGCCTGACCATCTTCGACTTCCTGGCATTCCAGAATGAGTTCGACGCCGGCTGTGCATAGCACCACCGCGCCCGAGTGCGTATGAGATTGAGAAGCACGGCCCCGGCCACTTTGATGACCAGGCGATACCCTGGGCCATGCCCCGCGCCCCAAGATCTCTCCTCCTGCTCGTCGGCCCGGGCGTGCTCGTCGCCGCCACGGGCGTGGGCGCGGGAGACCTGGGGACGGCGGCCTTTGCCGGCAGCCAGCTTGGCCTGGCGGTGCTGTGGGCGGTGGTGGTGGGGGCGCTCACCAAGTTCGTGCTCAACGAGCAGCTCGCGCGATGGCAGTTGGCCACCGGCACGACGATCCTCGAAGGGGCGATCTCGAAGCTCGGCCCGGTGGTCTGGATCGCCTTCGGCGCGTACCTGTTGTTGTGGAGCCCGTTCGTCGCCGTCGCGCTCATGAAGGCGTGCGGCGCGGTGCTGCACGCGATGGTGCCGGCCATCCCCACCAACGCGGGCGCGATCGGCTGCTCGATGGCGGGCCTGGTCATGGTGTGGCTGGGCGGCTTCGCGCTCTTCCAGCGCGTGATGGCCGTGTGCGTGGCGCTTATGTTCGTCGTCGTGGTCTTGAGCGCCGCCCTGTCCAGCCCGGACCCCCTCGCGCTGCTCGACGGCTTCGTGCCGCGCGTTCCTGAAAACTCGCGCGCCCTGTCGTGGACCATCGCCCTCATGGGCGGCGTGGGTGGCACGCTGACGATCATCGGCTACTCGTACTGGATGCGCGAGGCCGATCGCACGGACGCGACCGCCCTGACGACCTGCCGCCTCGACCTGGCCCTGGGCTACGCCATGACCGGCCTGTTCGGCATCGGCATGGTCGTCCTGGCGTCGGGCCTCGCGCCGGGCGGAGCGTTGCCCCGGGGCGCCAGCAACATCATCGTGGCCGTGGCCGACCGCGTGGGCGAGCGCACGCACGTCGCGCTGCGCTGGGCGTTCCTCGCCGGCGCGTTCGGGGCGGTCTTTTCCAGCGTGCTGGGCGTGTGGCAGGTGGTGCCGTTCATCTTCGCCGACTGGTGGGCCATGCGCTCTCGCCGCGCGAAGGTCGAGATCAGCGAGAAGAGCCGGGCGTATCGCGGGTATCTTCTCGCGCTGGCCGTCCTGCCCTGCGGGCTGTTGTTCATCAACTTCCAGACCGCGCAGAAGCTCTATGGCCTCGTCGGCGCGGCCTTCATCCCGCTGCTGGCCGTCGTGCTCGCGCTGCTCATGAACCGCCCCGCCTGGATCGGCCGGCCGCTGCGCAACGGCTGGCTGGGCAACGCCGCCCTGGCGATCGCCATCGCGCTCTCGCTGGTCGCCGCGGCGTGGTCGGTGGCCGGCCTGTAACCCTCAACCATCAGCAAACTGCGCAAAGAACGCGTTGCGGCCGGCGAGGTCACCGATCAGCACCAGCTCGCGCCCGGCTTCGAGCACCGTGGTGGCCGGCGGGTTGGGCGTCAGCCCGGCCTCGTCGCGATAGCCGATGATGGTGCAGCCCGTGGCCTCGCGCAGGCCCGAGTCGATGATGCGTTTGCCCGCCACGGCCTTGGGCACCTTCACGTCGAAGACTTCCAGCCCCTGGGCCACCGTGACCAACCGGCCGTGCTGGAGCAGGTTGTAGATCGCGCTGGCGCCGGTGCTGGCGTAGCTTTGGACGAAGTCGGCCCCCGCGCGGTGCAGGGCGCCAACGTGCTTGTCCAGCGTACACCTGGCGATGACCTCGATGTCCGGCCTCAGCTTGCGACACAGCAAGGTCAGATACAGATTCACGTCGTCGTTGTTGCTGGTGATGACCACGGTGGCCGCCTTGGCCAGCCCGGCCGCCTCGAGCACGCGCGGCTCGGCGGCGTCGCCCACGATGGTCTTGTCGGCGTTGGTCACGCGCCGCTCGCTGCGCTCGACGATGCGATAGTCCACCCCGCGAAGCTGCAATGCGTCGGCCGTCGCCCGGCCGATGCGGCCGTTGCCGATCACGATCACCGGCTCGGCGCTCACGTTATAAATGGCAAAGTGCTCGTCGTACGCCTCGAGCTGGCCCGCCGAGCCGGCCAGCAGCAGCACCGTGCGCTCGTTCACCACGGTGTCGGGCCCGGCCGGGCGGAACACGCCGCGGTCCCACAACCCCACGACGCTGACGCCCAGGTCGTTCAGCCGGTTCTCGCGCAGGCTCTTGTCGATGAGCGGCGTGCGGGCCGCGCTGGCCTCGGCGATGAGCAGATTGTCGAAGCGGGCCACCACGTGCGTCACGGCATCGCCCCCGGCGATGCACCGAGCCAGCGCCTGGCCCATCACCCGGTCCAGCCGCACCACGCCCGACGCCCCGGCCATTTCGAGGATGGGCACCGACGCGCCCAGGTCGGCCGTGGCGAACACGGGTACCGTCTCGCTCACGGCCCGTACGGCGAAGGCCACCGCCGTGTCCTGCGCGTCGGTGCGCGTCGTGACGACCATGGCCGCCGCGCCCACGCGGGCGGCCTCGTACGTCGCCGGGTCGTCCAACTCGCCCACCATCACGCGCAGGTCCTGATCGTGCAACTTGCGGGCCTGTTCGAGATCGGGCACAAGCACGACGTAGTCCTGGCCCACTTGCCCCAACTTGGCGATGAGCGCTTCGGTCACCGGGTCGAGCTTGGTCAGCACGACGTGCCCGCTGGTGTTCGCGGGCAGCTCG
>CAYGTM010000039.1:0-5364 GCA_964352795.1 uncultured Phycisphaera sp. | reverse complement strand
CCGCCCGCCCCGCCCCACGCGCCCGCCCGGCCTCGCGGGCAGCGCGCGCGGCGTGCGCGCGGCGGTCTGGGCCTCGATCCACGGCGCGTAGAAGAACTGGATGAACATGAATGGCAAGAGCGCGAGCAGGAAGATCGTGCCGCTCATGACCACCACGATGGAGAACAATCGCCCAAGGTCGCTATGGAACACCACATCACCAAAGCCCAGCGTGCTCATGGTCACCAGCACCCAATACACCCCGGTCAGCCACGAGTGCTCCTGGCCCTCGTACTCCATGATGAGGTGGAACAGCACGGTGTGGACGGCCATCAGCCCGACCAGCACCGCCATGAACCACCCCAGCACCTTGAGATTGCGCTGGGTCCGCCGCTGGCGGGTCAAGATCAGAATCTGGGCGGCGATCGACTTCATGGCCAACGGTAGCGGGCGAAATGGCTGGTCACCCCCGCCGTCATATGCTTCGCCCCCACCGACCCGGGCTCACGTCGACGCATGGAACGCCAGCACGTCCGATTCCAGACCACCGACACGCCCGCCCCGCGGCGCGCGCTGCTGGCGTGGGGGCTCGCCCTTTTGGGGGCCGCCGCGCTGGCGCTCGACATCGGCCTGCCCGCGGCACCCTGGGCCACGCCCTGGCTGGTCGCGGCCCAGATCATCCTGCCGTGGGCTTCCTCGGTGGTCATGGGCGATCTTGTGTGGAACGCTCGGCCCCGGCTTGGCTCGGCCGGCCGGTGGCGAGGGATCATGGGCCTGGCCATTGAGATCGGCGTGATCATCGCGGCGGGCCTCTGGGCCCTAGGCGTTCCACACGGCGCTGGGCTATTGGCCCTCTTTGCCAGCGTGGGCCTGGCCATCGGCCTCAGCGGCGTGCTCGCGCGCACGCTCAAGCACCCAAGCCTGTTGCTGCCGCTGTCCTTCCTGGCCCTCATTACCTTCAGCACCCTGCTGCTCAAACTGCCCGCCGCCACGCCGCACGATCAGCCCATTGGCTGGGTCGACGCCCTGTTCACCTCCACCAGCGCCGTGTGCGTCACGGGCCTGGCCGTGCGAGACACCGCCGCTGGCTTCACGCTCTTTGGTCAGGCGATCATCGCCGGCGCCATCCAACTCGGCGGGCTGGGTTTCATGATCTTCGGGTCGACCCTGGCCCTGCTCTTCGGCGTGCGCCCGAGTTACAAGGAGCATCTGACCCTCAGCGCCGCACTGGATGATTATCCCGCCCATCGCATCATGCGCTTCGCATGGTTCATCGTGATCACGACACTCATCATCGAGGCCATCGGTGCCGCGCTCCTGTATCTGTTCTGGCCGCAATCGCTCACCGATGGCCCAGGCGGGCGCGTGTGGCAGGCCGTCTTCCACAGCGTGTCGGCGTTCTGCAACGCCGGCTTCGACATCACCGGCGGCAGCCTGATCCCCATGCGCCACGGCCTGGCACCATTCCTGGTCATCGCGCCGCTCATCATCATCGGTGGGCTTGGCTTCCTCGTGCTCGAGGACGTGTCCGAGTACGTTCTCAAACGCTTGAGACCAAGCAAGGATCGCCCACCGCCGCGACTGACCACGCATAGCAAGCTCGTGCTGATGACAACGGCGTGCCTGCTCTCGGCGGGCTTCGTGGCCATGTTCGTCGCCCAGAGCACCGCCGCGGGCGGGCCCAGCCCCGGGGCGATGGGCGATGCCGCGTTCATGTCGGTCACCGCGCGCACGGCCGGCTTCACCACGATGCCAATGGACGAACTCTCGCCCGGCTCGCGCTTCACGCTCATGGTGCTCATGGCCGTCGGCGGCAGCCCGGGCTCCACCGCGGGCGGCATGAAGACGGCCGTCTTCGCCGTTCTGGTGCTCTCGGTGATGGCCACCGTGCGAGGCCGGGCCGAAGTCGAGACTTTCGGCCGCACCATCCCCGACGCGCTGGTGCGCAAGGCCGCCACCGTCGCCGCGGGCCTGCTGGGGGTTGTCGTGCTGGCCACGCTCACGCTCGACCTGACCGAGTCCATCGCGTTCGAGCCCCTGCTGTTCGAGGTCGTCAGCGCTGCCACCACCACGGGCCTGTCGCTGGGGGCCACCAGCGAACTCACGCCCTTTGGCCGCGTGGTCATCACGCTCACCATGTTCTTCGGCCGCCTCGGCGCTCTGTCGCTGCTCGGCGCGCTTATCCAGGGCGCCGGCGCGGGCGGAGAGCGCGCTCTGGCCCGCAGCCACCTGCCAAGAGATACCGTTTCCCTCGGCTGATCGAGCCCTCGTAAAGGAGTGCCCATGCCCACGCCCAAGAGCCACGCCAAGGACCCCAGACCCATTGCCGTGCTCGGGCTGGGCCGCTTCGGCCAGCGCATCGCCAGCCAGCTTTCCAAGGCCGGCCAGTCGGTCATCGCGTGCGACCGCGACCGCGACGCCGTCGAACGCATCTCGGCAAAGGTCGCCCAGGCCGTGGTCGTGGACATCACCGATGAAGAAGCCCTCAAGGCCCGCGGTGTTCACAAGGTCAAGGCCGCCGTGGTGGCCGTGGGCGGAGACTTCGAGGCCGCCGTCCTGGCCACCGTCATCATGAAGCACCTGGAAGTACCCCGAGTCATCGCTCGGGCCCGGTCGAACACCACCGCCCAGGTGCTGCGTCGCGTCGGTGCCAGCGACGTGGTGCAGGCCGAGGACGAAGCCGCCGACCGCTGGGCCGCGCGCCTCCTGGGCCCGGGCGTGCTCAACCAGATCGAGTTCCACGAGGGCCACAGCATCGTCGAGTTCCTCACCCCGGCGTCATGGGTCGGCCAATCGCTGGGCGACCTGAACGTCCGCCAAAAGCACGGCCTACACGTCGTGGCCGTCAAACGCAAGGATCGACTACTCCCAAGCGGCGTCCGCATCGCCGTTCTTCCGCCCACCGAGCCTCTGCTGGAAACCGACGTGCTCATCGTCATGGGCCAGGACGAACACCTCAAGGCCCTGGCCGAACTGGGTTGAGCCCGCAATCCCACGCCCCTGACCCGGAATGACCCTGCTGGGCCGCCAGCCGTGGCGCGTCCTCTCGGAACCCGGCCCGGCCCCAAACGATGGGCCGGGGCCGTACACTGCCCCGATCTGGAGGTGTTATTTATGGATATGCGTCTGACCGTCGTTCCCGTTCTGGCCGCCCAGGCCATGCTCGTCTCGTGTGCCGGGTCGGCCGAGGTGAGCACGAGTGAGCCTGCCCGTATCGTGGCCGCATCGGGCCAGCCCCGATCCGCTCAGCAGGCCAACCAGCAGGCCGGCAACCAGCAGGCCCCCGGCGACTACGCCGGCATGCTCCGCTTCCCCGCCGTCAGCGACGAGCACATCGTCTTCTCGTACGGCAACGACCTCTGGCTGGTCGCGCGTGAAGGCGGCCGGGCCGAGCCCCTGGCCAGCCCCCCGGGCCAGGAGCTCTTCCCCCGCTTCAGCCCCGACGGCACCAGCGTGGTCTTCCAGGGCAACTACGACGGCAACCGAGACCTCTACACACTGCCGATCGCCGGCGGGGTGCCCCAACGCCTGACCCACCATCCCTCGGGCGAGCTGCCCACGCAGTGGGCCGAGTCGGGCATCGTCTTCCACATGGGCGGGGCCGCGGGCCTGGGCCGCCAGCAGGAAATCTACCGCGTTTCGCCCCAAGGCGGCCTGCCCGAGAAGCTGCCCGCGCCATACGGCGCCAACGGCGCGCTGAGCGGCGACGGCCGGTGGCTGGCCTACACCCCCATCCAGCGCGACGCGCGCACCTGGAAGCGCTACCGCGGCGGCATGGCCAGCGATATCTGGCTCTTGAACACCAACACCAACGAGCGCCGCCAGATCACCGACTGGGAAGGCACCGACAGCCTGCCCATGTGGCACGCCAACTCGGTGTACTACGTCTCGGACGCCGGTCCCGAGCACCGCCTCAACATCTGGCGATACGACGTCGGCAGCGGCCAGCGCTCGCAGGTCACGATCTTCGCCGACGACGACCTCACGTACCCCTCCATCAGCACGGGTGAGAATGGTGCCATCGTCTTCAGCCTGGGCACCAAGCTCCACCTGCTCGACCTGGCCGCCAACGAAGTCAGCGAAGTCCAGGTCACCATCCCCGGCGCGAGGCCGGCCGTCCGCGAACGCACTGTCGACGCCGCCGAGCACATCCAGGCCGGCGGCATCAGCTCCACCGGCCAGCGCGTGGTCATCGAGGCCCGCGGCGACATCTGGACCCTCCCCGCCGAGAACGGCCCGCCACGCCAGCTCACCAGCACCAGCCGCTGGGCCGAACGCAATCCCGCCTGGAGCCCCAGCGGCCGGTGGATCGCCTACGCCAGCGACGAGAGCGGCGAGTACAACATCCACCTCGTCCAAAGCGACGGCAAGGCCGACCCACGCCAGCTCACCGACATGGACGGCAAGTACTGGATGTCCATGGCCTGGGCTCCCGACAGCAAGATGCTGCTGGCCATCGATAAGTCGGGCGAGATGTATCTCATCGATATCGAGACCGGCGACGCCAACCAGTTCGACAAGGAGCCCATGGCCAACGTGCCCAGCGTGAACTGGAGCGCCGACAGCCGGTGGATCACCTACGCCAAGACCGGCGACAACATGCTCACCGCGGCCATCTATATCCACGACACGCAGGATGGAACCACCCATCAGGTCACCAGCGGCTTCTTCGGCGACGGCTCGCCCGCCTTCTCCCGCGACGGCGAGTATCTCTACTACACCTCCAACCGCGAGTTCACCAGCCCGCAATACGAGACCGTCGGCGCCAGCTTCATTTACAACAATGCCGGCCGCCTCATCGCCGTGCCGCTGACCGATGAGATCGAGAACCCCCGCCTCATCGAGGTCGACGAAGAGACCTGGGAAGAGGACAAGCCCGACGAGGACGAGGCCGACGAAGCCACCGATGAGGGTGAGGGTGAAGAAGACGACGCCGGTGATGACGCCGATGCCGATCTGAGCCCGATCCAGGGCACATGGGAAGGCAAGGCCACCGGCCTGGCCGCCCTGGGCCTGCCCTTCGATGAGCTCGAAGTCATGATGTACTTCAAGAAGCTCGACGACGGCGGCTTCGTCGGTGCCAGCGAGAGCCAGGGCGAGACTTCCGACTACGACAGCGTGACCTTTGACGAGGACACCGGCAAGCTGGTCACTACCAGCAGCGAGAACGGGATCAACTCCAAGACCGAAGCCACGCTCAACGGCGACACCCTCACCGGCACATGGAACATCTCGGGCCCGTTCGAGGGCAGCGGCCCGTTCACCGCCACGCGAAGCAGCACCGACATCCCCGACGGCAAGATCGACGACGAGGAGGGCAGCACCGGCAAGGACGGCAAGGCCAAGCCCGTCGAAATCGTGTTCGAGGGCTTCGAGGCCCGTGGC
>CAYGTM010000038.1:0-11401 GCA_964352795.1 uncultured Phycisphaera sp. | reverse complement strand
GGTCCGCGTGCTCAGGCACGCGGCTCGGAAGGAAGCCGCGATGGTGTTCATGGCCACATCCTCACGGCAGCCTCGGCAGCGCAACATCCTGATCGTCGAACCCGCCGGCCCACACGCGGCCGTTGCTGGCGTCGTAGATCCAGGCGTGGTCGTTCTGGTACACCGTGTCGGCGGTGTCGCCATACGAGATGACGCGGCGGTTCTCGCCACCGACGTAGGCATTGGTCGGCGGGGCCATCATGTAGTTGCCCAGGTCGCCAACGATCTCGCCCCAGGTGCCGTCGCCCTCTTCGATGGTCGGGTAGGCGTCCTCGCGGGCGTGGTAGACCACGACGTTCTGGCGGACCTTGCTCAGGTCCGACAGCGTCGCGTTGACCTGCGAGATTTCCTGGGCCCCCACCATCTGCGGCACCACGATGGCCGCCAGGATGGCCAGGATGACCACCACGATGAGGATCTCCACCAGCGTAAACGCGGCCCGGACCATGCTCGATCCCTCCTTCAGAGCCCCAAGCGCAAGCGCGGGGTCTTGTCCTTCCGAGCCGCGAGCGTAAGCTCGCGGACCCTCTTCGCCGAGGCCGCCCGATGGTCCGCGTGCTCACGCACGCGGCTCGGTTGGCCTCGTCCCCTGCCGCACTGCAAAGCCCGATCCGGGCGTTGGCCCGGAGCGGACGGGAGTCATGAGAATCGAAACGGATTACGAGGTGGGGTCCCAGTCGCCATCATCCTCGTCGAAACCGTTCATCCAGATACGGCCGCTGTCCTCGTCGTAAATCCAGCCGGCATCGCCTTGGGTGACAATCGTGGTACCAGCGGCGGTACCACCAATCACGGTGCTCGTACCAGTGCGGGGGTTCTGAGGAGCCACACGCAGGTAGTCGCGGTTGACAAGGGTGACCCAGCCGCCGGCAGGGGGATCATCAAGATCGATCTCAGTGACCGCGAAGAGATCGGTTTCAAGCGGAGCCGTGCCGTTGTTACGGACGCGGAACAGCTCGATCTGGTTGCGAACCGTCTGGAGCTGGCTTTCAGCGCTGCTGATCTGGGCCTCTTCGCTGGCGCTGGTGAACTGGGGAATGACGATCGCGGCAAGAATGCCGAGGATCACCACGACGATCAGAATCTCAACAAGCGTAAACGCCTTCCGAACTTGTGCGCGCATCATTGCGTGCCCTCCAATTGGTACCCGCCGCCCGAGCTCTCGCCGAACCTTTCGGCATCGCGTCGTCACGCTCGCGCGGGCGACCCTCTGTCAAGGCCCACTGGCTGGCACCATGCCCGCCGTGGCCATACCCAGCATCGGATTCACACGGCCCGCGATCCGGCCGTTGCGCGTCGTGGGGCACGAATGCGTGCGGTTTGTGCGGGCTGGTGGTGTTGGAGGGGGTTTTGGCGGGGGTTTTGGGGTTATCGCGCCATCTGGACGAGCCCCTCGCGCGAGCGAGGGGAAGGGGCGTCCGAATATCCATTTCTCTTGCTCGCGCGAGGGGCTCGTTCATGCATGAGATCATCATCGAAGCAAGCACATCAAAAAACCCACGCCTCTGGGCGTGGGTTCGTGTGTGCCATGTGTGTGGTGTTCGACTCACACCATCGAGGTCATTGCTTCGATGATGCGCAGCGCTTCGCGGGCCGGGAAGGGCTTGCGCAGGAAGGCGTCGAAGCCCTGGCCCTTGAGGCCCTGGGCCTGCCCGTCGGTCAGGCGGTTGCTGAGCGCGACGATGCGGGTCATGGCCAGATGGTCATTGGCGCGCACCATCTGGACGACCTGCTGGGCCTCGTTCTCGCCCAGGTGCATGTCGATCAGCAGCACATGGGGGCGCAGCTTCTCGCACAACATGCCCGCCTGGAAGCTCGTCGCCGCCGTCGAGACCTCGTAGTCGGTCTGCTCGGCGATGATGCTGCCCAGGCCTTCGATCACCGCCGGGTCGCTATCGACCAGCAGCACCCGGGTGCCGGTGGTCTTGAGCCCGTCCATTGGCATTCGATGCTTTTTCATGAACTTCACGAGCGATGGCAATGGGATGCGGCGGTCCTTCGACCCGGGAATCCGATAACCTTCGAGTTCTCCAGAATCGAACCACTTGCTTACCGTGCGTGGAGCAACCTTGCAGATTCCCGCCACTTCACCAGTCGTCAGCACGTCCTTTTCGAACGGCATTGGCACACCTCACATCCCTTCCCAGCGCCCCGAGCGCCATGGCCTGCTGCTGTCGGCACTTGGATCGGTTGCACCGGTGGGTGGCTTGACGCCCGGGGTGGCAAAATGCCCGTAAGTTCTGACGTTTCTGTGGGTTAGGCGGACATTCGCACGCTGACCGGGGCGTTCTGGGACGAGCCCAACGGCTATCGGTGCATCGGTCCTTGCGGACGGCGGGCGTGATGTCCCTAGCCAAGCCGCGCGGCTGGCGCGGCGCGGTGCATGGTTACTGGAACATGGCGCTGCCATTCGTTACAACCCCATCCCAAGTCCCCCCTACGGCGCGCCCCGGGGGTCCTTGTGATGACCCGCGAACACCGATGAGACCGAGATGCAACAAGGGACCAAGCCCATGATTCCCACGCGCCGAGGCGGCATTGGCTCGAGTGCCCGCGACACCCGCGGCGCACGCCGTCGCGTGGTCCTGCTGGCCATCCTTGTCCAGGCGGCGTTTTTGGTCGCGGGGTGGACATTCACCTTCCGCGAGGTCCGATCACGCGTGGGCGAGAAGTTCAAGGACGCCATTGTCCAGAGCAACATCGCCACGGCCGAGGCGGTGAGCAAGAAGTTGGCCCAAGCCGTGAGCGGCAAGGTCGAGTACGGCAGCGCCGACTGGGAAACCACCCAGTCCGTGATCGAGAGCCTCAAGATGCCCGCGGGCGGCTTCGCGTGCCTCATCGACGAGCACGGCAAGATTCTGTGCCACCCCGACATCCGAGAGGACGCCGGGCTGCGGGATGTCAGCATCGGCAACGAACGGCTTCGCGGCGACGGTGGCGGATCGGGCGTCGCGCTGGCCGACCTGCCGACCGACGGCGTGACGACGGGCACCGTGGGCTTCAACGGCGGCTTGCAGACCCATTACATCGCCACGACCAGCCTGCCGGGCCTCGGGGCCAGGCTGCTCGTTCACCAGCCGGAAGAAGGCCTGCTGAGCGCGGGCGAGGCGGCCACCAGTGGCCTGTTGTGGATCGCCCTGGGCATCGGCTCGATGGTGCTCCTGGCCACGGGCGCGACCACCTCGCGCCTGATCCACAGGCACGACCGGGAACTCGAGGCCATCAACCTTGGCTTGGAAGACGAACTGGAGCGACGCCTTGCCCAAGGCGTCAGCACTCGCGACGCGCTCATCCTCGGGCTGGCCAAACTGGCCGACTATCGGGACACCGACACCGGAACCCACCTCGAGCGCATCGCCGAGTATTCCGAACTGCTGGCCCGGGAACTCGCCAAGGACAATCCGTTGATCGACGAGGCGTATATCAACCGGTTGCGCGTGGCCTCGGGCATGCACGACATCGGCAAGGTGGGCGTCGAGGACGCCGTGCTGCTCAAGCCCGGACGGTTGACCGATGACGAGCGTACTCGGATGCAGAAGCACCCGGTGATGGGTGCCGATACGCTCTTGGCCATTCGCCAGAAGATGGGCCGCGATGATCTGGTGGACATGGCCATCGTGGTGACCCTCGAGCACCACGAGAGGTGGGATGGCGCAGGCTACCCACTGGGCCTGATGGGCAAGGACATCGACCTGGCCGCTCGCATCGTGTCGCTGGCCGACGTCTACGACGCCCTCACCAGCAAGCGTGTCTACAAGGCGGCCATGACCCACGAAGACGCTTCGGCCATCATCACCCGCGAGAGCGGCACGCAGTTCGACCCCAAGGTCGTCCGCGCGTTCCTGGCGTGCAAGGACGGCTTCGTGAGCACGCGGCAACGGCTCCAGCCCGTAGCCAGCGAACCGCCCCAGCGGCGTCTGGCGGGTTGATGCTCGACGGCAGATGGCCTGTGCGGTTGGTTTCATACAAAAACCAAACATTATTCCGCACTCGCGTCACGCCTATTTGATGATGCCACGGGGCGTGAGTTGACTGGGGCGCGCGCGTGCAAGTACAGTGGATGCTGGCCAACCCCAATGGCGGGGCGGCTGCATCCATCCGGCGGGAGGCCCGTACGGTCACCCACCGAGGCCACGTCCGTTTAGCCCGAGCCTGCCATCGGGGCGGCCGTGGTCTATCCTCTCGCCCCCCGGCGTGGGCCCGTTCCGGCCCGAAGGGGATCGGCGTGGACCCATTTCAGGCCTTAAGAAACTGATCAGGCCTCACCGAACTGATATGTAGAGGAGTGCAGCTCGTGCCCATGTTCTTGCGATCGACCCTGCCAACCTTCGCCGGCTGCCTCGCACTGGCCTTGTCCACCCACTTGGCCGCCCCGGCCTTTGCCCAGGAAGGCCCCGATCGGCTAACCGATCACCAACTCCTGGACGAGTTCATCCACTTCGTCTTTATTGACCGGGACGATGTCGCGGCCGACTACGCCGCTCAGCTCCTGTCGCGCGGCATCGACCCACGCGAGTTCGTGGACCTTGTCGAAGGTGCCGGGCTGGGCGACAGGTTCGACCGCGCCGCGAGCGAGGCCATCCGCTCGGGCGTGGCCGAGATCCAGGCCGCCGCGCTCCGCAAGCTGTACAGCGAGGGCCGCCTCCAGCGGGCCCGTGATCCGCAAGAGATCGCCGAAAACATCGCGCTGCTTACCGGCCCCTTGCGCGGCCGTCTGATCGCCAAGGAGCGCCTCGTGGCTGCGGGCGAGTACGCCGTGCCCCAGTTGCTTCGCGTCATCGACGAGGGTGCTGACCCGGCCCTGGTCCGCGAGGTACGGGCCGTGCTCGTACAACTCGGTCAGCAGGCCGTCATGCCCCTGAGCGTGGCGATGCGAGACACCGCCCCGCAGACCCAGCGCGCCATCGCCGACCTGCTCGGCCAGATCGGCTACGACACGGCCGCCCCCTTCCTGGCCGAGGTCGCCCAGACCACCAGCAACGGCCCCGTCCGCGAGGCTGCCCAGCGTGCGCTGGCCAGCGTCTTGGATGCCCAGACTGCCGCCGCAAACGAGTTGTACGTCCAGATCGCCGAGAACTACTCGGCCGAAGCAGAGAGCGTCACCAGCTTCCCCGGCGAGGCCAGCCAGCCTGTTTGGCGGTACGAAGCCACCGCAGGCGGGCTGCTGTTCGAGTCGGTGCCCACGCCTGTGTACCACGAAGTGATGGCGATGCGTCTGAGCGAGGACTCGCTCCGCCTCGTGCGTCGCCCCAATGCCGCCGCCGCCGCCCTGTGGGTCGCGTCGTACCTGCGTCTGGACATCGAGCGTCCGCAAGACGCGAACCTCGACCTTGGCCTGCGCGAGCCCATGTATTACGCGGTGGCTTCGGGCTCGACGATCTCGCAGAATGTTCTATCTCGCGCCCTGGCCACGAGCAACACGCAACTGGCCCGCAAGGCCATCGAGGCCGTGGGCAAGACCGCCGGCGGCCAGGACCTATGGGTGGGCTCGACGGGCACGCCCCAGCCGCTGGTCGAGGCGTTGACCTACCCCAACCGCCGCGTGCAGTACGAGGCCGCCCTGGCCTTCGCCAACGCCCAGCCTCGCGCGCCCTTCGAGCGGAGCGATCTGGTGGCCCCGATCCTCGCGTCGTCCATCCGCGGCGCGACCGATCGTTACGCCCTGGTGGTCGCCAGCGATCCCGAAGTCGGCCGCGGCCTTCAGCGCATGCTCGAGGGCATGGGCTACCGCGTGAGCCCCGCGGGCGAGTCACTTGGCGCGCTCCAGCAGGAGTACGAGGCTGTCGCCAGCGTCGACCTGATTGTCGCCAGCCTGCCGCTCGACCAGTCGGTGGGCCTGGTCACGCAGATGCGTTCGACCAACCGCCTGTTGGCCGCCCCGCTGCTCATGCTGTCGGACGGTGCCGACGAGATCGAACTGAGCCGCCGCTATGGCGCGGATCGCTCTGTGGCCATCCGCCGGGCCGGCCTGCCCAGCGACCAGATGCGCGCCACGCTTGATGACCTGGGCGAGCGCACCCTTGGCGGCCCGATCTCAGAGGAAGAGGCGACCATCTACGCCGCCGAAGCCATCGACGCCCTGATCGAACTGGCGATCTCCGAGAACACGGTCATCATCGCCTCGGACGCCACCAGCCAACTGGTGCAGGCCCTCGAGAACGATGAGGGGCTGATGGAGCTGCGCCTGGCCGAGTTGCTCTCCTGGATCGACCAGCCCCAGGCCCAGCAAGCCATCTTCGATCGCGCCATCCAAGGCCAAGGTACCCAGCGCGTCGCCCTGCTCGGCCACGCGGCCAACTCGGCCCGCCGCAACGGAAACCAACTGCTCGAGCGTCAGGTCCAGCGTCTGCTCCAGATCGCCCGGGCCGGCAACGACGCCGAGGCCATCGCCGCCGCCGGGCTGCTGGGCTCCCTGGGCGTGCCCAGCGACGACCTGGCCGGCCTGATCCTCGACGGCCGCGGCTCGTAACTTCCGAGAACTGTCACCAAGTTAGAAAGCCCGGGCTCGTGCCCGGGCTTTTTTCTTGCCACATTCGCTGGTGCAACGAACCGTTTCGCCCAAGGGGCTACAGCACCGCCAGGGAGGCCGCTACGATGTCGCGGGCGGCGGCCAGATCTCGGCGATCGATCATCTCGGTCACGGTGTGGATGTAGCGCGTGCCGCACACGATGCCCACGGCCTTGGCGCCGGCGGCGATCTGCTGGGCGGCGGCGCCGTCTTGCCCGCCTCGAGCCAAAATGGTGCGCTGGTAGGCGATGCGCTTCTTCTTGGCGATGGCCTCGATGCGGTCGACCATGTCGTGGTTCGCGATGAAGCTGCCATCCTGGATGTGCAGGCCGAAGCCCTTGCCATGCTGGTTGACGGCCTCGGGCTCGGGCACGCCGGGCGTGTCGCAGGCGAGCGACACATCGATGCCCAGGCCGATATCGGGCTGGACGGCGTAGGACGCGGTCTTGGCACCGCGCAGACCGACCTCTTCCTGCGTGGTGAACGCGACCACGACCTCGCACGAGTGGCCCGTGCCACTCTTGTGGAGCTTGCGGATGCTCTCGATCCCAAGCCAGCAGGCGAAGCGGTTGTCCAGGGCCTTGCTCACGACCTTGGTGCCGATCTCGATGAGGGGCTCATCCATCACCACGTAGTCGCCGATGCGGACCTTTTCTTTCACCTCGTCGGCGGGCATGCCGGTGTCGATGAAGAACTCCTTGACCTCGGGCACCTTCTTGCGTTCGTCGTCGCCCGAGATATGGATGGGCCTGCCGCCGGGGTTCATGACGGCCTTGAGGTCTCCGCCGCTGGTGCAGACCAGCACCCGACGGCTGAAGAGGTTGCGCGTGTCGAAGCCGCCGGCGGGGTTGACGCGGATGAAGCCCTTGTCGTCGATGTGGCTGACGTAGAAGCCGATCTCGTCCATGTGGCTGAGGATCATCACGCGCGTGGCGTCGCCCTTGGCCGGCACGGCCTTCTTCGTTGCGGTCTTCTTCGGGCCCGCGTCGCCCTTGGCCCGCGGCTGGCGCGTGCAGATGAGCGAACCCATCGCGTCGACATACATCTCGTCGAAGAGGCCCTGCACCTCGTCCTCGATCAGGGCGCGGACACGCTCCTCGCGGCCCGGCACGCCGGGGGTCTCGCACAGTCGCTTGAGCAGGTCGATGTTCAGGTCGTCTTTCACGGATGCGGCTCCTCTGCGTTCGATCTGGATCGGGGTTTTCGGTGATTAGGAGGCCACCAGTGTACGGCCCCCTCGCCTGGGAGGCTTAGCATCCCCCATGGCGACCCAAAGCCCCATGTTGGACCTCTACCGAGCGAGCGAAACCACGCTGCACCCCTATGGCGATCCGGCCCGAGGGCTGTCGGTGCCGATGATCCACGAGCACGTCGAACTCGAGTACGCCGCCATCCGCAAGGGCTGCGCACTGGTCGACCTGCCCCAACGCGGGACGATCGAGGTGGCGGGGGCCGATCGGCTGGCGTTCTTGAACAACCTCGTCACGCAGGAACTCAAGAACCTCGAACCGATGCGCAGCGTGTGGAGCTTCTGGCTGAATCGCAAGGGGCGCATCGAGGCGGATCTGCGGCTCTGCGATACGGGGGCCTCGACCATCATGGCCGTCGATGCGCTGGTGGCGGGCACAACGGCCGAGGCGCTGGCCAAGTTCGTGTTCAGCGAGGATGTCACGCTGACGGACGCGACCGAATCGATGCACCGGCTCGCGTTGCACGGGCCACGAGCGGCACGGGTTCTCATGTCGGTGGCCGATACCGACGAGCACGTGGGGCTCGAGCCTGGCGGGGCCATGACCGTGATGGTGCGCGGTGCGAGCGTGCTGGTGGAACGCGAGGACAGCGCGGGCGAGATGGGGCTGATTCTTACGATCCCCACAGGATCGGCCCGGCCGATCTACGAGGCGCTCGCGGCGGTCGAAGGCGTGCGTCCGTGTGGCTGGATGGCGTATAACATCGCCCGGATCGAAGCGGGCTGGCCCTTGTTCCAGATCGACTTCACCAGTGAGAGCCTGCCGGCCGAGACGGGCGTGCTGCACGATCGCGTGTCGTTCACCAAGGGGTGCTATCTGGGGCAAGAGGTTGTCGCGCGGATGCAGAGCCTGGGTAAGCCCAAGCAGATGCTGGTGGGTTTGCGGCTGGGCGCGAGCCAAGAAGCACAGCTCCCAGGTGAGCGTGCTTCGATCTATGCGGACAAGGATTCGGATAAGGTCATCGGCACCGTCACCAGTTCGACCATCGCGCCGATGCTCAGCGCCACACCCATCGCCCTCGCACAGGTCCGCACAGCGCACGCTGACGCTGGTACGACGTTGTTTGTTGATGCCGAGGGCGAGCGCGTGGCGTTTGAAGTGCAGCCTCAACTCGAGTTCTGGTCGGCAACACCTGTCCGGCAGTAAGTGAGTTCCACGTCTTCGCCCACCCGCCGGACACGGCCCAACCGAAGCGTAACGCCGGCCGAGAGGGCGGCGGCCACCCGCCCCACCGCGACCGATCGGGCCAGTTCGTCGCCCAGCAGCAGCGGGGCGATGTAGGCAATGGCGGTGTCGACCACGTCGGCCTCGAAGAGCGAACCGAGTAAACCCGCCCCGCCCTCGACCAGCACGCTGGACACGCCGGCCTCACGATGTAATGTTTGCAAGGCTGCGCGCAAATCGAGCCCGCCCCCACCACCCGGGGCAGCGGGGCAACCCAGGATACGGCAGCCCGCCTTGGCCAGCTCGGCCCGCTTGGTCTCGCTGATGGCGGCGGCGGCGAGCTTCGATTCGCAGCAGATGATCGTGGGGGTTTCGCGGGCCGTTCTCACGAGCTGGCGATCCAGGGGGATGTCCAGGTCGGCGTCGAGCACGACGCGGATCGGACGCTTGCGAGGGTGGCCGTGGCGCACGGTGAGGGCGGGATCGTCTGCCATCACGGTTCCCATGCCGGTCAGGATCGCATCGACGCGGCCGCGCAGGGCGTGGACGCGGCGCCGCGAACCCGCGTTGGAGATCCACCGGCTGTCGCCCGCGCGGGTGGCGATGCGGCCGTCGAGTGTTTGCGCCCACTTGGCGATGACCCACGGGCGGCCTTCCTCCACCCGTTGCCGGAATGGGGCGCTCACGGCGGTGGCCAACGCGCTCGCGTCGCTCCGCCGCACGCGCACGCCGGCTTGCTCGAGCACGCCAGCGCCGCCTCTGGCCAGGTCGTTGGGATCGGTCGCGGCGTACACGACCTCACCGAGGCCGGCTTCGATGAGTGCGTCGGCACAGGGCGGCTGCTTCCCGGTGTGCGCGCAGGGTTCGAGAGTGACGTACGCCGTCGCGCCCCGAACGTCACGCCCGTTCGCCCCCGCGCTCTCAATGGCCCGCCGCTCGGCGTGGGCTTTCCCAAACACCCGGTGCGCGCCAACACCAAGAACCGTGCCACCACGCGCGATGACGCAGCCGACCATGGGATTGGGCTCGACGCGGCCCAAACCCAGCAACGCGAGCCGCGCGGCGGTATCGAGCATGGGCTGGTCGTGTTCGTGCATCACGGGGCGATGGTAGAGAGTTCGATTCACGCCAGCCGGATCAGGGCCCGGCGTTCGTCGGCGCTCAGGGCACCGTCCATGTCCGCCAGCCAGCGTCGCGCGTCGGTCACATAGCCGGCGGTGGGCTTCACGCCCGCGCGGCGTTGGGCCCAGTAGGCGTTGAAACGCTCCATGCTCAGCTCACGAACGAGCTTGGCCTGCATCGACGCGAGGGCAACGGGGAAGTGCGCGTCCTCGGCCTTGGCCTGCACGCGGACGCGGGCGTTGGGGATGTCGGCGAACTCGTAGGTGCTCGCCTCGGCGGCTTCGGCCAGCGTGCGCAGGGGGCGACCAAAGACGTGCGAAAGCGCCGCCTCGTAGCGCGTGCGGCCGCCCTGGCGGTCGAGCACAATCCGCGTATGGACCTCGCCGTACTCATCGATGGCGTTCTCGATCAATGTCATGATGTGCGGGGCGTGCTCGGCGATGGCGAATAATGTTGTATTCGCTTTCGAGCGACCGCCTGCGATCTGGGCGTTGAAGCGGGCTTCGTCGGTGCGTGCGACACGGAGCAACTCGACGCCCACGCCCGCGTGCTTGAGCGCCATGCCAAGGGCGTTCGCCGCGATGGCCGCCTCGGCAGCGTCGGCGTGGGCCGGGCATGGGCTTGGTTCGCCCGCGTACCAATCAAGCGAACCGGGGGCGACCGCCAGTGCCTCAAAGAGGTCATGGTCGCTGCGAGGCATGGCGCCGGTCATCGCCGACACGAAGCCCAGCACGCTCCGCTCGGCCTCGGCCAGCCGCCCCGCGCCGTGGGCCATAGGCTTGCACAGCTTCTTGCTGTCGGCGACGGCCAGGCGGCCCTTCGCGTCTCGCGGCGACCGACTCACGGCCGCCTTGAGCAGGGCCCAGACATCGGGCACGCCCACATCGGGGGTCCACCGGTCGACGCGCACCACCGCCACGCCCACGCACAGCGGGCCCAGCATGGGGCCATAGCCGGCTTCGTCGATGCCGATGTAGAGGAGCACGGGCGATTGTTCGCGCCATGCCAGCCTGCGGCGAGCGACCGATCCTTATCCGAGCAGCCAACGTACACTTCGCCGATGCAACCCCCACGCCCAACCCGGCCCATCTTCGTTGGCAACCAGCGCACCGGCGTCGTCCAGATCGGCGGCGGCCAGGATGGCACACGTTCGGCTCCGGTCAGCGTCCAGACCATGACCGCCGGCTACACCCACGACGTGGACAAGTGCGTGGCGGAGATCCACAAGCTCCATTCGGCCGGGGCCGACATCGTGCGCGTGGCCGTGCCCGAGAAGAAGGACACCGAGGCCCTGCCCGAGATCCTGGCCCAGACCACC
>CAYGTM010000037.1:0-11401 GCA_964352795.1 uncultured Phycisphaera sp. | reverse complement strand
GCAAGGCGCTGGCCGAACGCATGGCCATCAACTCGGTGGTCCAAGGCTCGGCCGCCGACCTCATCAAGCTGGCCATGGTCGACCTGCACGCCCGCCTGAGCCCCCACGCCGCCCACCTGCGTGGCGGGAAGAAGCCCGAGGTCGAGGGCGTGCTCATGCTCTTGCAGATCCACGACGAGCTCGTCTTCGAGGCCGACAAGAAGAACGCCGATCAGGCAAAGTCGCTCATCGTCGAGCGCATGCAGAGCGCGATGGACCTGCGCGTGCCGCTGGTGGTCGAGGCGAGCGTGTCGGGCAACTGGTACGAGGGGAAGTGATGCAAACGCCACCACCGTGGAAGCGACCCGAAACATGGCCCTTTCCGATCGAGACCGACCGGCTGGTGCTGGGCGCGCCATCCCACGACCACGCGCGGGTCGTCTTCCAGGCGATCGACGCGAACCGAGAGCACATCGTCCCATGGATGCCCTGGCCACTGAGCGAGAACCTTTCCATCGGCCAGACCCACTACACCATCGAGCGGTTCCTTCGAGACCTTGACGCGGACCCACCCTCGAACGTACCTGTATTCATCCACGAACGAGAGACCGGACGGTACATCGGCGGGACTGGCTTGCACGATTTCCACCCCGACACCCACCAGGCCGAGACCGGATACTGGATGTCGGCGGACCGTTGCGGTCAGGGCCTCTGCACGGAGGCGGTCGTTGCGCTGACCGAAGTCGCGTTTCGTTCCCAATGCCAGGGCGGCCTCGGCCTCCGCCGCCTCGAGATCCGCTGCTCGGCCGACAACAAGCCATCCACCCGCGTCGCCGAAAAGGCCGGCTACACCCTCGAAGGCAGGCTCCGTGACCACCGCTGGATCGACACCATCGGCTGGACCGACACCCTCATCTTCGGCACCACCGCCGACACCTGGACCAAGCCATGACCACCGCCGCGGAAGCATGGACCACCCGCCGCCTGCTCGACTGGCTGCGTGGCGCTCTGAAAGACAAGGGCATCGAAGACGCCCGCCTGTGCGCCGAGTTGCTCGTCGCCCACGTCATCGGCTGCCAGCGCCTGCGCCTGTACATGGAAGTGGACCGGCCCGCCACGCCCGAGGAACTCACCACCCTGCGCGCTCTGGCCAAGCGGGCCCTCAACCACGAGCCCGTGCAATACCTCGTGGGCGAAACAAGCTTCTACGGCATCTCGCTCAAGGCCGACAAGCGGGCGCTGATTCCGAGGCCAGAGACCCAGACGCTGGTCGATGAGGCCGTGCGCGCGATCAAGGCCATAGACGATCGCGCACCGCTGGTCGCCGACATCTGCACCGGCGGGGGCTGCGTGGCCATCGCCGTCGCCAGCCAGGCCCCCACCGCTATCGTTCATGCGTGCGACATCGATGCCGACGCGCTCGCGCTGGCCAACGAGAACATCGAACGTACGAACCTGTCCGATCGCATCACGACGTACCAAGGCGATCTCCTTGGAGCGCTCCCGGATGGCGATCCCTACGACGTGATCGTCGCCAACCCGCCCTACATCCCCGACGACGAGTGGGGCCAGGTCGCCGCGAACGTCAAGGACCACGAGCCCACCCACGCCCTGCGAGGCGGGACCGACGGGCTCGACCTCGTGCGCCCCTTGATCGCGCACGCCGCCGACCGCCTGCGCACAGGGGGGCTGCTGGCCATCGAGGTCGCCGCCGCACGCGCCGACGAGGCCCTCGCCCTGATCACGGCCGATGGTCGTTATAAGAACGCCCGCATCGTGCGAGACTTCGCCGGCCGACCGAGAGTCATTACCGCCGTTCGCCCATGAAAAAGCCCGCGATATCGCGGGCTTTGCAAGATCAATCTCTCAAGTCATTCAGCGGCGGCGACGCAGGCCGACGAAGGCCAGACCGGCCGCGGCCAGCGCGCCGGCACCCGGAAGGGGCACCACCACGTCGACACCGGGACCGCCGGGCACCTTGTCCGAGCCGCCATCGAGCAGCCCGCGGAAGCGGACGACAAAGCCCGGGGCGGCCAGCGAGCCCAGGAAGTCGGCCGCCGAGATCGACGAGGCGGTCGCCGAGGTGATGCTGAACATGAACATCCCGCTCTGGCCGACGGCCAGGCCGCTCGTGGGGCTGCCACCGCCAAGGAAGCTGCCGCCCAGAGCCGCGCCGCCGTCGAAGGTGCCGAAGGGCGAGCCCGAGCCAGCGCCGGTGCTCAGGAATGCGGAGGGGTTGGCCGAGGTGAGGCCCGTGCCCGTCACGGCGTCGGCCCGGAACAGGAAGCCGGTCAGGAAGCCGCCCACCGACGCGGGCGTGTCGTTCGTGAGCGACACCTTGAGTTCGCCCATCGACCCACCGATGAACGTGTATTCGAGCGAGCCCGAATACGTCGCGCCGGTCTGCTCGGTGCTGCTGGCGATCACGCCCTGGATGTTCACGCTGTCGGCAAAGGCCACGCCCGCGCTCAGGCCGAGCACGGCGAGGCTGGCCATCACGTTTCGAGTCATTGGAAGTTCTCCCTCTCTATGGTTAGGTCATCCGCTCCGCCACAACTCTACCACATACAGCGTACGGGAGAACCTCGACATGAAAAGAATCTTAGATAATAGGGAAAATACTTATTGTCCAGCCGATTATCCTGACTCATCGCCGCAGGAAGCATTGCATAACCGTCCAATAACACAAAGCCCGGGTGCTTGACCCGGGCTTGGGTTTGGAATCGTGTGATCGCACTCAGCGGCGGCGGCGGAGCGCCACGATCGCCAGTCCGCCGGCGGCTAACGCGCCGGCACCGGGCAGCGGCACGACCACCTGGAACGTGCCCGGTCCCTCCTGCGGAGGAGGCGCGGCCTTCGTGACCACCACCGGGTGATCCACGGGCGTCAGGATCGAAGTCAGGTCGGCGGTCGCCAGCCCCGTCGGGCCGCCGGGCAAGCCGGGGCCGTCTCCCAACTCACCGGCGGAGATTTGGAACGTCTGGGTCTCGCCTGTGGACGCGTTACTCGGGCCCGTCAGCATGAACGACAGGTAGCTGTTCATGCTAATATCGGAGCGAGCCGTAGCACCGAGTCGCGGAGCATGGTTGGATGGGCCAGCCACCCCGCCGATGTACGCAACCCAAGTCTCGTAAGCGTTGGCGTTGGGGCCGGCGCGATCGACCAAACTGGAAATGGCGAACGAATCGGCCAGTGCCATCGGAGCCGAAAGACCGACGGCGGCCAGAACGGAAAGTGTCGTGTGGTATCGCATCTAGTATCTCCCTTTCGTCGGGATGCATTCCTTCGATGCAGCATACCACACATCCGGACGGGTGCTGTCCGGATGAAGTGGATTTCATCAAAACGGGGAAAGACCAACAGGTTATTCTGTCAGAACCGCGACAAAACCCCTGGATGACCCTGATTATCGACCCTGGAGCGTCAAGTTCAGCGTCACTTCTTCGTCGCCGCGCTTCACGCCGACGTTCACGTTGTCCTCGGCCTTGTGGCTCGCGAGCAACCGACGCCACGCATCCGCGTCGGTCAGCTTCTGGCCGTCCCAACGCACGAGGCGATCGCCGGCACGCAGCCCGGCCTTGGCGGCGGGCGAATCCTCGCTGATCTCTGCCAGCACCACGCCGTCGCCGTCAGCGTCGGTATCGACCACCACGCCCACATACACGCTCACCTGCGGCCGGTCTTCCCGCTGGCGGCGAGACTCCTCGGGGCTCACAAAGCGGAACCGCTCGGATCGCACCGCCGCGTCGGCCACGATGCCCTCGTACAGGTGCACCGTCTTGACCGCTCCAACCCGGTTGATCTTCCACACCTGGTCGGCGGGGGTGTGATAATCGGCGTGGAAGTCGGCGATGATCGAGAACAGCACGGGCACGCCCGCGCGGTAGAACGGGGTGTGGTCACTCGCCCCGCTCATGGTCTCGGGCACCACGATCTCGAGCCCGCTGTTGGCAAAGTAGGGCTCGATGAACTCGGCCAGCCCCTCGCCCGTGAACCCGCCGGCCAGCAGCAGCCGCTCGTTGCTCACGCGGCCGATCATGTCCCAGTTGGCCATCAGGGCGTGATCCTCGATGGGCACGATGGGGTTGCGGGTGTAATACGCCGATCCGTTCAGTCCGCTCTCCTCGGCATCGAAGCCCATGATGAGGATCGAGCGACGCGGGCGGCCGTCATTGGCCAGCCGTTCACCCAGCCGCTCGGCCAGCAGCAGCAGGCCGGCCGTGCCCGAGGCGTTGTCGTCGGCTCCGGGGTGCAGTTCACCCGGGCCCGAGCGCGAGCCGAAGTAGCCCATGCCCAGGTGGTCCAGGTGGGCACCCACGACGATCCACTCGCTTGCCAGATCGCCCACGCCCTTGATGACCCCGCCCACGTTCTCGGCCATCAGGCTCTTACGCTCGGCCATGCCGTCGAGGTTGATCTCGAACGCCAGGTCCAGAGCGGCCGCGCCCGCGTCGGCGTGCTCACGCAGGCCGATCAGGGTCCGGGCGCGGCCCAGCCCCTTGAGCAACCGAGCGCCGGCGGCGGCCGACATCATCATCACCGGCACGCTGGCCTGGGCGGCGCCCGAGAAGCGGCCGAGCTGCTCGGCCCGGCGGTCGGCCGCGCCGGGAGGATTGATGATCACGATGCCCGCGGGGTTGCGCTCGGCCACCGCGCCGACCTTGTTGGCAAAGCCGGCACGCCCGCTCCAGCCGCGGCCTTCGTTCCACAGGCTGGCACCGTCCGCATCCATGGGCTCGAAGCGGAAGATGACGGCGATCTTGCCCTCGAGCGACTCGACGCCCTCGAAGTTGTTGTACCCATCGGGCCCGTCCTCGATGCCGTAGCCCACGAACACCGCCTCGCCGCTGGCCGCGCCACTCTGGCCCATGCCGGTGAGCATGAAGTCGTCCTTGGCCTTGAGCTCGATGCGCTTGTCGCCCATGGCGGCCGACATCGACTCACGTTCGACGGTCCATGTCCCCGAGAGCGGGAAGGGCTGGCGGTAGCTCGAGAAGGCGTTGCCGTCCCCGTCGGCGAAGGCCGGCGTCAGCCCGGCCTCGCGAAGGTAGTGCTCGATGTAGTCCTTGGCCCGCTCGGAACCGATCGACCCCGGCACGCGGCCCTGCATGTACGGGCTGGCCAGCGTCGAGATATGCATGTCGTAGGTCCGCACGTCGTCGGGCATCCTCGCCAGCACGTCGGCCAGGGGCGAGCCCTCGATGTTCTGAACGCTGCTGTCCTGGCCATTGGCCGCAGCGGCCCACAACGAACAGGCGGCGGCAAGGGCGAGAAGGACGGCAGGAGAGCAAGGCTTGGCGGTCTGGTCCATGGGATTGGGGTTCCTTTCGCCCGACGGGGATGCGCGGGGGTTCCCGCCACGTCAGGGCTGTGTCCGAGCAATATAGATGCGCCGACGTACCATCGTTGCGTGTGGATATCCCCTTATCGCCCATTCCTCTTCACCCTGGTCTGGCTGCTGGCCGCCCTGGGCGCCAACGCCCACCCCCAGGACGGCCCCCACGCCGACCTGAGGCTGGCCATCGACGCCCAGGGCGTGACCTTCCAAGTCGGGCTGAATCTGGCCTTCATCGATGAGGCCATCGCCCCCTCACGCGAATCGCTCGATCAGGTGGGCACGGTCGAGGCCCAGACGCTCGAGCGGAACCTTCGGGAGTTCATGGCGGCCCGGATCGTCGTCGAGATCGACGGCCGGACCATCACCCCCGAGATCCAAAAATACGACTTCTTTGCCGAGCCCGAGCCGTGGATGGTGGGCGTGTTCCCCAAGTACGGCACCCGGGCGCTCATCCGCGCTTCCATTACGGCCCGCTATCCCGCGGCCGACCCGCAAGTGGTCAAGGTCACATGGCCAACCTACCCGCGAGACCAGGTGGCCGCCGAGCTCGAAGGCCTGACCGGCCCCGACGGCCTGGCCCCCTTCATGGTGCTCGAAGCGCTCTTGCAGACCTCCGATGGCGGCGTCCAGATCGCACCCTTCAGCACCGCCAAGCCGACCATCGAGTGGCACGCCGACGAATCGGGCGACTCACGCTACGACGCCGTCCCGCCCGTGCCCACGCCCAGCGAGCCAACGTACGTTTCTTTGCTCGGGCTGGCTCTGCTGCTTGTCGGCATCCCAGCGGCGGTCATCGTGATGCGCAAGAGCGGGGCGGTCCAAGGCATGGTCACACTCGTCGTCGCCCTGTGCGCGGCCGTGGCCGGTGCCCTCGTGTTGCCGGTCATGCTCGTGCCCATCCCCGGCACTGGCGGGCACCTGCAACTGCCCGACAACGAGAACGTGGCGGCCATCTTCGAGCCCCTGCACGCCAACCTCTACAAGGCCTTCGACCACGCCAGCGAGGGCGAGATCTACGACGCCCTCGAACGCTCTGTCAGCGGCCCTTTGCTCAAGACACTCTACACCCAGGTCTACAACTCCCTGGTGCAAGCCGAGCAGGGCGGCATGTTGGGCATCGTGACCGGGGTAGAGCCGCTAGAACTCGAGGTCCAGTCCATCGGCGTGGACGAGCAAGGCCGGGCCCGGATCGACGTGCTCGACCGCTGGCGCGTGGAGGGCACGGTCTACCACTGGGGCCACAGCCACACGCGCATCCACGAGTACGAGGCGGTCTACACGCTCGCGGGCCTCGAACAGGGCTGGCGGATCGTGGGCCAGCGGATGATGGGGCAGCGAAGGGTGGATGAGGATGGGGCCGAGCCCGAGCCCCAAGAGTTGCGTGAATCTTTCTAACGCCGTGCTACGAATGGGCGATCACTCCCCGTGCCCCAACCACTCCTCACAACCCAGGGCCTGCGTTTCACCTTCAACCCCACCCAGGGGCCGCTGTTCGATCTCCCCGAACTCACCATCGAGCACGGCCGACACACCGCCGTCGTTGGTCCCAGCGGCTGCGGCAAGACCACCCTGCTCCGCCTGCTCACGGGCATCCTGACACCAACTTCGGGAACCATCGAACTCAACGGCCACCGCCTCGATCGCCTGAGCGATGCCCGCCGCCGGGCCGTCCGCATCGCCACCGTCGGGTTCGTGTTCCAGCGTTTCGCGCTGCTCGACTACTGCACCGCGCTGGAGAACATCCTGCTGCCGCTGCGATTGCACGGGGCCGTCTCGCTCGACAGCGCCGCCCGCGATCGCGCGCACGAGTTGGCAAAGGCCAGCGGCATCGCCCACACGCTCAAACGCCGGCCCGATCGCCTGAGCCAGGGCGAGCAGCAGCGGGTCGCCATCTGTCGCGCGCTCATCGCCAGCCCCAAACTCATCGCCTGCGACGAGCCCACGGGCAACCTCGACCCCGCGCGGGCCGAGTCGATCATCGCGTTGATCCTCGAACAGGCGAGCCGCACAAACGCCACCATGCTGCTGGTCACGCACGATCATGGGCTGCTGCCCCACTTCAACGAAATCCTCGACATGGGCGCGCTCGCGCGCGAGGCGGCCGGCGTATGAAACTGCTGCCGCTCATCTGGTGGCACGCATGGCGGCATCGCGGGCGATCCTTCCTCCTGATCGCGTGCGTGGCCGTCGCACTCCTCGTGCCGTTGCTCAGCCGATCGCTGGCGGCGCGATTCGAGGCCGGCCTGCGAGCCCGGGCCGAGCTGGCCCCGCTCATCGTGGGCGCCAAGGGCGGCCGCTTCGACCTCGTGCTCGCGTCGCTCTACTTCCGCCCCGCGCCGCTCGACCCGTTGGATTACCAGCGGTTCGACGAGCTGGCCCGAGACCCCCTGGCCACCGCCGTCCCCATCCACGCCCGCTTCACCGCCGGCGGCAACCCCATCGTCGCCACCGATATCGGCTACTTCCAACTTCCCGGCGTTGCCCTGCCACTTCGTGTTGGCCGGCTCTTCTCGCGCATGGGCGAGGCGGTCACCGGCGCGTCCGCCGCCGCGCGTCCCGATCTCGCCGTCGGTTCATCAATCTTCAGCGACGTGGGCGAGGCGTACGACATCGCCAAGAGCCCGCCGCTGAAGCTGAACATCGTCGGCGTGCTCGCCCCCACCGGTACGAGCGACGACGAGGCCATCTTCGTCGACCTCGAAACCGCCTGGCTGCTCGAGGGCTTCGCGCACGGCCACGACGACGCCCGGACCATCGAGCGCCCCGACCTGGTCATCGCCAAAATGGACGGCAAGGTCGCGCTCAGCCAAGCGCTGCTCACCTACCAGGAAGTCACCGACGCCAACGCCGCCAGCTTCCACATCCACGGCTCGCGCGACGCCTTTCCGCTCACCGCCGTGTTGCTCTACCCGAATGACGACCGGGCCGCGACGATCCTCACCGCACGCCTGAACGCGCGCGAAGACGTGCAGGCCATCGAACCCGCCGCCGTCGTCGACGAACTCATTGCCTTCGTCGTGCGCCTGCGATTGGTCTTCGATGCCATCTCGATCGTGCTGGGGCTCAGCACCACCGCCCTCATCACGCTCATCGCCATCCTGGGTTATCGCCTGCGCGCAGACGAGATGCGCACACTGGCCGACATGGGCGGCTCCCGCTGGACCGCCGGCGTGCTGGTGGGCGGGGAGATGGGCACGCTCGTGCTGCTGGGCGCGTTGATCGCCATCGGCCTCGCCTGGGTGGTTTTGGCCGTCGCCGGCGCTGCATCGGCCTTCGTATGATCCGCGAACCGAAACCCAGGAGGCCTCCCCATGCTCGCCAAACGCACGCTGCCAACCCTCTTCATGGTCTGCCTTCCCCTGCTCCTGCTGCCGCTGGCCGGGTGCAAGGAGCAGCCGGCGCCCTCGGCGTCGGCCAACCCAGCCGGGGTGGATGACGGGCTGGATGACGCCGTGCTCACCACCTTCTACCCCACCCAATACTTCGCTGAGCGCATCTCGGGGGGCTTGGTTCCCGTCCGCACCGCCCTGCCCGAGGGCGCGGACCCCATCTTCTGGCAGCCCGACCAGGCCGCGCTGAGCCAGTATCAGAACGCCAAGCTCGTCATCACCAACGGCGCCGAGTTCGAGAAGTGGGTCGCCGGCGCGGCCCTGCCCCGCGCCCGCACCGTCGCAAGCCTGAGCAACGACGCGCTCGACCAGGCCGGCGGGCCCATCACGATGGAGTCCACCACCCACAGCCACGGCGCCGCCGGCGAGCACACGCACGAGGGCCTCGACGGCCACACCTGGGTGAGCCCGACGCTGGCGAAGATCCAGGCCCTGCGCATCGCCGAGGCGATGAAAGAAGCCTGGCCCCAGCACGCCGAGGCGTTCGAGGCGAACCTCAGGAGTGTGCACGAAGACCTCGACATGCTGCGCGTGTCGATGGCCGACCTCTCGCCGCGCGTGGCCGGGTTCCGCCTGCTCGCCAGCCACCCCGCGTACAACTATCTGGCCCGCGACTTGGGCTGGGCCTTCATCAATCTTGACCTCGACCCCGAGAGCGAGGACACCCAAGCCATCATCGACGCCGTACACGACGCCTTGCACGAGCACGAGGACCACGCCCACGAGCACGAGCACGGCGAGGGACACGATCACGCCCACGGCCACTCCGAGGGCGGCCAAGCCGAGCATGCCGACGACCACGAGCACGGTCACGGCGACAAGCCGGTCATCCTGCTCTGGGAAGGCCAGCCCACCGAAGCCATCATCAACGCCCTGCGCGACGAACTCGGCGTCACCAGCATCCTCTTCAGCCCCGCCGAGGGAACTCCCGACGAAGGCGACTACATGGACGTGATGCGGGCCAACCTCGACCGCCTCCGCCAAGCCGTGGGCGGCTGAGGGCCGTACCGTTCCGACATGCTGCGACCCCTCCTGCTCACGATCTTCGCGTTCTCACTGCCCGCCTGCGCCCAACCCGCGCAAGAAGGCCCCGCGCCCATCTTCTCCGACAGCGAAGAAGACAGCCCCAAGGCCACCGGTTATCGCACGGAGGCCGTGATCGAAGGCCTCGCCCACCCCTGGGCCATGGCCTGGCTGCCCGACGGCTCGATGCTCATCACCGAGCGCGGCGGGCGCGTGCTGCTGGCCATGCCCGACGGTGATGGATGGCGTGAACCCGTACCCGTCGAGAACGTGCCCCAATCCTCGCAACTCGGCCAGGGCGGCATGATGGATGTGTCCCTGCATCCCGACTTCGGCACCAACGCACTCGTGTATCTCACCCATGCCACCGGCGACGCCCGCGCGAACCGAACCGTCCTGACGCGCGCCAGGCTCGTCCGCGAGGACGGCCGTCCACCGCGCTTCGAGAACGCCCAAGAACTCTTCCGCGTCACCCCCGACAAGCCCGGCGGCCAGCACTTCGGCAGCCGCCTGCTCTGGCTGCCCGACGGCACCCTTCTTATGTCCACCGGCGACGGCGGCAACCCGCCCACCCGCGCGGGCGGCCGCCTGACCCGCGAGAACCCGCAATACCTCGACAACGCCCTGGGCAAGGTCCTGCGCTTCAACGACGACGGCACCATGCCCGACGACAACCCCTTCGCCGACCGCAACGACGTTGGACGGTACATCTACTCCTACGGCCACCGCAACATCCAGGGCATGGCCCTCGACCCGGCAACAGGCCACGTCTGGGCCACCGAGCACGGCGCGCGCGGCGGCGACGAGCTCAACCGCATCACCCCCGGGACGAACTATGGCTGGCCGCAGGCCACCTACAGCATCCACTACAACGGCGACGAGATCAGCAACCAGGTCAGCGTCGAAGGCATGGCCGATCCCGTGTGCGTGTGGACACCGGTGCTCGCCGCCTGCGGCCTGGCGTTCTATACCGGCGACGAGTTCCCACAGTGGCAGGGCGACCTCTTCGCCGGCGGGCTCATCAGCCGCCAGGTGCGCCGCGTCATGATCGACGAAGCCAACGGCGAGGTTCCGGTGCAGGGCAACGAGACCCTGCCCTTCGACGCCCGCATCCGCGACGTGCGCCAGGGGCCCGATGGTTACTTATATGTCCTCACCGACAAGCGCGACGGCGAACTGATCCGGATCGTGCCCGAGTAGGCACCGACCTCACGCGCACCCCGCGTCGAAGGCGTTCTGGAAGGCCAGGAAGTCGAAGATGGTCAGCGAACCATCGCCGTCGAAGTCGGCGGCCGGGTCGCCCGCGTCGAAGAGGTTCTGGAAGGCTAGGAAGTCGAAGACGTCCAGCTCGCAATCGCCGCTGACGTCGGCCTGGCACGGCGCGGCGGGCGCCCAGCGTGCGAGGAAGGTGGCCGGGCCAGAACCGCCGAAGTATCCCCCGCCCGCCAGCAGAGACGGTCCCGCGCCAGCGTCGTGGACGAACAGCTCGATGGCCACCTCAACGCCCAGCGGCGGGAGTGGCGTGAGCACGCCGTCGCGCAGGCGGGCGATGTTCGAGCCGCCGGCGACGTTGACGCCCCCGACGAACAGGGCCGGGCCCGAGCCGTCGTCGAAACGCGCCAGCGTCGTGGCATCACCGATGCTCGCGGCCGGCTCGGCGGTCGGCGAGTCC
>CAYGTM010000036.1:0-11440 GCA_964352795.1 uncultured Phycisphaera sp. | reverse complement strand
GGCATGCACTCGGCCATCGCCTCGCGCGTCAAGATTCTGGCCAAGCTCGACATCGCCGAACGTCGCATGCCCCAGGAGGGTCGCATCCGCATCATGGCCGAGGGGCGCGAGGTCTCGCTGCGCGTGTCGAGCATCCCCACGCTGTTGGGCGAGAAGCTGGTGATCCGCATCCTCGACCGCGATAACCTCAACTCGAGCCTGGCCGACCTGGGCATCCGGCCCGAACTGATGATGGGCATCACGCGCATGCTGCGCAAGCCATACGGCCTGATGCTCGTGACCGGGCCGACGGGCAGCGGTAAATCGACCACGCTGTACTCGGCGCTCGAGCTGCTCAGCAGCCCCGAACGCAACATCGTGACCGTCGAGGATCCGGTGGAATACCAGATCGACCTGATCAACCAGATCCAGGTGCAGGAGGCCATCGGATTGAGCTTCAGCCGGGCCCTGCGCAGCATCTTGCGGCAGGATCCCGACGTGATCATGGTGGGTGAAATCCGCGATCAGGACACGGCCCGCGTGGCCACGCAGGCGGCCATCACCGGGCATGTGGTGCTGGCGACCCTGCACACCAACGACGCGCCGGGTGCCGTCGAGCGACTGTTGGACATGGGCATCGAGCCCTACCTCTTGAGCGGGGCCATCAACGGCGTGATCGCCCAGCGGCTGGCGCGGACTATCTGCGCGCACTGCGCGACGCGGTATTACCCTGACGAGAGCATCTTGTCCGAAGCGTGCATCGCCGACGAGCCGCGCGTGCCGTTCCGTCGGGGGCTGGGTTGTCAGCACTGCCACGACACGGGCTTCCAGGGCCGCGTGGGCGTATACGAAGTAATGGAAGTGACCCCGCCCATCCGCCGTTTGGTACACGCCGGCGCATCGTCGATGGAGCTGCGCGAGGCATTCCTCAAGGGTGGCGGGTTGTCCCTTCGCGAGGAAGCGGTGCTTGTCGCCAAACGCGGCTCGACCAGCCTGGAAGAAGCCTTGCGCGTCACACGCAGCGACGACGACCTCGACACGGCCAAGCCCAAGGAGGCCGCGGCATGAACTGGCGCTATGTGGGCTATGACACGAGTGGCGCGCCAAAGCGCGGCACCGTCGAAGCGGCCAGCGAGGGCGCGGCCCGTGACACCCTGCGCCAGCGGGGCGTGCTGGTGCTCGAGATCGGCGAGGACAACGGCTCGCCACAGGCCCGCCAGCGCGTGAAGGGGCCCAAGGGAAAACTTGGGGACATCTCGCAGTTCATGCGGCATTTGTCGGTGCTCATCGCCTCGGGCACGCCGCTGGCCGAGGGCGTGGAGGCGATGGCCTCGCAGACGCGCGACGAGAAGTTCCAGGCGGTGCTCAACCGCGTGCGGGGCGAGATCGAATCGGGCACGCCGCTCTCCGAGGCGATGGCCGCCCACCCGGGCTACTTCGACGAGGTATGCCGCGCGATGGTGGCGGCCGGCGAAACCAGCGGCAAGTTGGGCGACATGCTCGAGCGGATCGCCTCGCTCATGCGCCAGAAACTGGCCATGCGCCGGGCCATCGTGGGCGCGATGATCTATCCGGTGATCCTGATCAGCATCGGGTTCGTCGTCGTGCTCGTGATGCTCATCATGGTGTTCCCCAGGTTCGAGGAGATGTTCTCGACGTTGGATACCCCGGTGCCGCCCAGCACGCAGTTCTGCTTGTGGCTGAGCGTGATCGTGCGCGAGTGGTGGTGGGCGCTGCTGGCAGGGGCGGTTCCCGCGGCATTCCTGATCCGCCTGTCGCTGCGGCAACCAGCGACCGTGCGCGCCATGGAGCGGGCGCTACTGCGGGCCCCGAAAGTGGGCGAGATCGCGCGGTCGATCGCCAGCGCGCGGTTGTCACGCATGGTCTCGCTCTTGCTCGAAAGCCACCTGCCCTTGCTCGATGTGCTGTCACTGTGCGCGGGGTCGATGCGTAGCCCCGAATATGCCACGCTCCTCAACCAAGCCCACGACGCCGCCGAGGCTGGCCAGCCCATCAGTACCGTTTTCGAGAGAGCCGACCTGCTGCATGGGCTCGTGCGCGAGGGCGTGCGCACGGGCGAGCGCACCGGAAAGCTGGGCATGATGCTGGGCAACGTGGCCGACTTCCTGGAAGAGGAAAACGAAGCGACACTGAAGGCCCTGAGCGCCATCATCGAGCCGTTGCTACTCGTCACGCTGGGCATCATCGTGGGTGGCATCGCCACGAGCATGTTCCTGCCGCTATTCGACCTGACCGCATCGGCCGGAGCCCAATAAGGAAGATACGCATGGCCACCATCCGCACGGGCCTCGATATTTCACCGCGAACCATCACCGCCGCCCAGGTGCGTGTGTCGGGTTCTCGCTGGTCGCTGCTGGCCCAGGCCACGATGACGCGCGCGTCGAGCGAAGATGTGCTCGGCAGCGAGGACGCCGTGGCGCTCGAATCGCTCTTCTTCCGGCAGGGTTTCGCGCCAGCACCGTGCGTGATTGGCGCGCCCGAGTCGGCGTTGCGAACCATCACGATGGAGCTCCCGCCCGCTTCGTCTGGCGCGCCCATCGATCAGCTCGCGCACGCCGAGTTCGCTCGTCGAAATAAGATGGAAGAGGGTCGATTCGTGATGTCCTATTGGGGGCTGCCCACGCCCGGGCCGGGGTTGCAGGTGATGGCGGTAGGCTGCGATATCGGGCCCACCGACGGATCAATCGAGGCGCTCGAAGCGGCGGGGCTACGCGTGGCGGGCGTGGATGATCCGTCGCGGGCACTGGGCCGCGTGCTCGCCGGCGTGCCAACCAGCGCGAGCGTGCGCGTGGGCGCGAGGCTCGACCCGTGGGGGGCGACCATCGTCGTGCTGCATCACAGCACGCTGCTGTATGCGCGCAAGCCGGCCGGGCTTTCGCTCGCAGAGGGTCGCACGATGTCGGAAGCCGAGATTGCCAACAGGTTGGGCGTGGAGATCGACGCGTGCGTGGCCTTCGCCCGCCACCGCAGCCGATCGCACGAGCCCGCGTCGATCACCGTGCTCGGACACGGCGGGCGGAACTCGGTCGTGCTCGACCTGCTGGGTCGGCGCTACGGAGAGTTGCTGGTTCAGCCGTTGATGCCCGACGGAACGCCGCTTGATCCAAGGCTGGCCGGCGCGATCGGCCTGGCGCTGCTGGAGGACATCGCATGAGCGGACAGAACCTGCTTCCCAAGCATCGTTTGGCGGCCTGGCGGCTGCGTCGCTGCGTGTCGGCGTGGGCGATGGGCCTTGGCGTGCTGGCGATGCTCGTCGGTGGGCTCGTGTTGGGGGCGATCATGACCCAGGCCCAGCCCCAGGCCATGCCGGCCGGGCTGACCGAGCGCGTCGACCTCGACAAATCCGAGCTTGCGCTGGTCCGGGTACAGATCGATGCATTGAAGCAGACCCGACGCGCCCGCGAACGTGCGATGGCCACGCCGCAATGGGGCGGTGTGCTCACGATGCTCGCGCGCGAATCTGGCGGACAGGCCCAACTGCGAGCCATCCAGGTGCAACCCGTGGTCGCGGCGCCACCCGGCTGGTCGGTGTCGATCGTCGGCATCGCGAGCACGAAGCAGGGCCCGGCCGAGATGGCCGCACGCCTTGAGGCCACCGGCCTGTTCGCCAGCGTGCGGTACGGATTGTCTCCCCAGCAGCCGGGGCGCGACGACTTCGACTTCCACCTCGATTGCGTGATCGCCCCTGGAGGTACGCCATGACCGACGCCAATCGACCGAAGGTTCCAAGCCTCACACTTACGGCACGGCTCATCCACGCCGCGGGCGTGGTCGGCGTGCTGGCCCTTGCAGGCATCGGCTACGCTCTCGGGTATGCGCCGTCGGCGAGGGCGCAGCAGCAGGCCGAAATGAAGTTGAAAGCCATCGGCAAGGCCAACGACGAGGCCCAGGCCACCGAAACGCACCTGGACACGGCCCGAGCCGAGTTGGCCGCGCTGCGCGAGGAAGTCGTGACGCTCGCCGGCAGCGACATGAATCTGGTCCACGCCGTGACCGATGCGGCCACCGCCCGCGCGCTGGCGGTCCATGCCGTTCTGGCGGGCGAGCCCGCGCCAGCCGGAGGGCTGATGCGCAACACCATCGCGCTGCACGTTTCGGGATCGTTCTCGGACATCACGAGGTTCCTGGCCGATCTACCGGCATCGCTGCCCGGCATGGCCGTGGACAGCTTCTCGATCATGCCCGATCCGATGGCCGAAGGCTCGCTGTCGTTGCAAGCGTCGCTATCCGCGTATGCACCGCAAGCCGCGCCGCCCGGCGCGTCGGCACCGCATTCCCCGGCGGGGGCTCCAGCGGCGACTCCACCGGTTCGATAGTTCCGGTGATGGCACTGAACAAAGAGCGCAAGGTATTCCTGGGGTTGTTGGGTTCGGCGGGGCTGATCCTGGTTGTCGACCAAGTGCTGCTCGCACCGCCACAGGTCTCACAGGCCGGCGAGGCCGCGCCACCCCCACCGACGACCGCGCCAGCGGCGCTCACAACGCCGCAGCCCACCGCTGGCACTCCCTCGCCGTCAAGCGAGGTGGTCCGAACGTGGAACGAGCAACTCGGCAAGGCCACGACCGATACGGCCGATGTCGCAGGCGTTGCGGATCCGTTCTCGGCCGCCAAGGCGCGCGAGCCCGAACCGACTGGGATTATGGGTCCAGTCGACTTCGAGCGTGAACACAAGCTGACGGCGGTGTTGGCCGGCGGTGATATCGGCGTGGCCATGATCAACGGCACATCGATGCGCATCGGTCAGGAAATTGCCGGTTATCGGCTGATCCGCGTCGATGCCCGATCGGCTGAGTTCCGCGCGGGTGAGTTCACGGTGCGGCTGATGTTGCCCACACAGGGCGTGGGTGGGTCGTGATGCGCGCTTTGCAACGGTTCTGCGGGAGAATTTGTGCAAACTCATCCTGATCGGGTGAATCGTGACGCTCGGACGGTCGATTGTAATGGGAGAAACAGATCCGGCCATGTGGGGCCTGTGATCGGAGGTAGCACGATGATTGGGATGATGCGTACACGCCGGGCTGGCTTCAGCCTGATCGAGTTGGTGATCGTGATTGCGATCCTGGGTATTCTGGCCGCCGTGGCCGTGCCCCGCATGAGCCGCGGCGCGGCGGGCGCGACCTCGTCGCGTCTGAAGTCCGACCTATCGACCATGCGCAGCGGGCTGGAACTGTACTACGCCGAGCACAACAACACCTATCCGGCGGTGGCCGACTTCACCAACGCCATGGTGGCCCAGTTCTCGGATGTGGACGGAAACTTGAACGCGACCAAGACGGGCGTGTTCATCTACGGGCCGTACCTGAAGGAAGTGCCCGCCATCCAGGTTGGTGCGCAGAAGGGCAACAACGGCGTGGCCGCTGCGGATGCCGCGGGCATCGCCTGGCTCTATAACGACACCACGGGCGTCATCACGCCCAACACCGGTACGCTGACCGATGACACCGGCACGCTGTACAGCTCCTATTGATCGAGATCGCACACGTCGGCATGGCTTCACCCTTGTGGAGTTGGTCGTCGTCCTGCTGGTCATCGGGACGATCGCGGGCCTCGCGCTGCCGGCTTATGGCAGCGCGGTGGCCCGGTATCGCTTGCAGTCTGCCGTGTACCAGTTGCGCAACGATCTGGACCGCGCCACCGCGCACGCCCGCGCCACCATGACGCCCATCACGATCGACTTCGACCTTGCCACGCACACGGTGGGGTTTGACGATCTCCCGGGGCGGCGCGACGCGGGAGTCGACCATGTACTGAACTTGCGCGAGCACCCGCTCGCGGCGACCATCGTATTGGCCGATTTTTCGGGCCAGGATGAATACACGATCTCCGAGTACGGCGTGCCGAACAGTGGAGGGACGATCGTGCTGAGCGGGGCGGGAGTCACGCGCACCCTGGACGTGGAAGCCATCACCGGTACCGCGAGCGTGCGGCCATGACCCACCGGCGCCACCAACGCGGTGTTTCACTGGTCGAGATGCTCGTGGCGATGGGCATGTCGGCCACGGTGCTGGGTGGCGCGGTGGCCGCCATCGGGCTCGGCGGGCAGACCTTCCGGGCGGCCACCGACGGCATCCAGTCGGCCGGGGCCATCGACGCCCTGTCGCGAATGTCCGCCGATATCCAACTCGCGCTCGACTTTACCGAACGCACGGCCAGGGCCACGACGTTCTGGGTGCCAGACCGCACCGGCGACGGCGCGCCCGAACTGATCCGCTATGCCTGGTCGGGCACGCCAAGAGAGCCGGTCACATTCTCGATGAACGGCTCGACGCCGGTGGCGGTCCTGCCTTCGGTGACCGACATTTCATTTGAGTATCTCGTGAGCACGGTGCAAGGGCAAGCGATGTTCGCCACGACGGTGCCGCCACCTCCCGCGGACGAGATTGTCTTTGAGCGGGCGTACACCGGCACAGGCACCACGCACGCCCTGGGGTCCACATCGTCGGTGGCGGCGATCATCGAGCCGGAGCTGCCCGCGGGCGGAAGCACGTTCCGCGTGACGCGCGTGCGGATTCCGATCAGCAAGGCGGGAAACGGAACTGAAACGCTCACGGTGTCGCTCCACCGCGTGAGCATGACGACGGGCACACCCACGGGCAACGCGTTGGCCAGCGTAAGTATTCGCCAGTCGGACTTGCCGGCGACCATGACGCCCGTGGAGTTTGATCTCGACTCGGCAATCACCTTTGCCGCTGGCGACTTCATTGCCATCGTGGTATCGCAGAACTCAAGTTCTTCGGTGGGCAACGTGGCGCTCGAACCCTCGCCGCAACATGTGACCGATGGGTGGATTGCCACGACGAACGCCGCGGGCGCATGGGCCATCAACGCCACCAAGGACATACCCCTCATGGTCTATAGCGAGATTGATCCCGGGAGTTGATGATGCAAATGGCTATATGCGTATCTCGTCGCGGCTTTTCCATCATCGAAGCCACGCTCGCCGTGCTGCTGGTGGGTGGGGCGATGGTGGCGGCGATGAATGTTGCCGCGACGGCCAACCGAGCCAGTGGCGCGGCCACACAGCGTCGGCAGGCCGAGCGGCTGGCGCACACCCTGCTGGCCGAGGCGCTCTCGATGCCCGCGGCCGGCACCGACAGCACCAGCGCCACCGCGGCGGCACGGCTGAACAACTTCGATCACCTGCTGGATTATCAGGGCTTTCGAGAAAGCCCACCCACGACCATCAACGGCACGGCGTGCGCGCCCGCGAGTTGGGCCTGGGGCGTGACGGTGTCCGCGCGAGGGTCCGAGACCATTGACGCGCGAACGCTGAACCTGCGGATGTACCAGGTGACGGCCACGGTCGAACTGCCCGACGGCACGACGGTCGCCGTGCAAGCGTTGCGCGGCAACTCGTCGTCGCTCCAGCGCGTGCCCGTGGCCGACATGGAGCGAACCGTGCAGGTGCCCATCACGATCCGGCTGCCCGACGGCGGGGTGCTGCACGCGGCCCCAGAGGTCGCCAGCCACCGCGCGCCGGACAGCGCGGGAACAACATTGGGAATGCGGTGATGAACGTGAAGGCTCGGACATCCCGGCGCGGGGCGGCGTATCTCATCGCACTGCTGGCCGGCTCGATCGTGACCGTCACGGGCCTGGCGGCGCTCTCCATGACCACCAGCCGCGCGCGGACCACCGCGATGGCCGACCATGCCGCCCGGGCGCGCGTCCTGGCGGGTACGGGGCTCGACCACGCCATGTGCGCCATTGCCGCGCACCTGGATAACGGTGGGACGCGCACCGACCTCTTCGGGTCGGCCGAGCCATCGATCTCGATGGGCGGCGGTACTTTCGGCTGGTCGATGAGGCGGCTGGATGGCTCAAGCATGAGCAACTCGGACGAGCCCATCGTGGTCCGCGCGAAGGCCCAGCATGGTGATGCGCGGTATGGGTTGCACGCCGTGCTGGCACCGTCGGGCGTGCCGTTTGACACCCTCGACACGGGCATGTACGCAGGCGGTGAGATCAGCTTGGGCACGCTGGCCAGCTTGACTTCCGACAAGATAGTCGGCAGTATTGGCGACATCACTCTTGGCCTTACCGCCACGGGCAACGCACCATTGGAGAGCGCTGGCAGCATCGGCGGCCTGGGAGCCGTGACATATGTCGGCTCGAAAACCAACGGCGCGACCGAGCGGCGGATACCTGATTCCGCGCTCATCGATTATTATGTGACTCTGGGTGAACGCATCAGCCTGGGCAGCCTCCCCCTGACCTCCGGCGCGCCGACACTCGAGCGTGTCCTGCTCAGCCCATCGAGCAACCCGTATGGCAGCACGAACGAACTAGGCATCTACATTATCGATTGCGCGGGAGGGAACTTCGTCGCGCGCAGCATCCGTGTCGTGGGGACACTCGTGTTGCTCAACGCGACGGGCATGGTGAGCGTGGGCGGCAATACGCTGCTGGAACCTGCCTACGACTGGATGCCTTCCCTGCTGGTTCAGGGCAATCTCATAATTCTTAGCAACAACACGGGCCCCAGTGAAGCGAGCATCGGCTTGAACCTGAACCCGCCGCATACACCGTATCAATACAGCTCTGACTCCGCAATCGACGACGTGTATCCCGGCACCATCCGCGGGGTGTCGTATGCGTCGGGCGATGTGACGTTCGTGGGCACAAGACAGAACTTTGCGGGCACGTTGATTTCCGGCCGCAATATCCGCATCCAAGGCGGCGTCACCGTCGCCATCACCTACGACCCCGGCGTCGCCACGCTTCCGCCCTATGGCTTCTTCGATGACGCGGGCGGCCTGGCGATCGACCCTTCGACCATCGCGTGGCGCCTTCCTGATTGAGATGGGAACGATTCGCTCAGGCCGCGGTGCGTTGGGCGGCCGTGCCGTCGCCGCCACCGAGCCGCAGCAGGCGATCGAACTCGGTGAAGTCGAGCCCCATGAAGGCCCGGGCCATGCGCGGGTCGAAGTGCGTGCCGCTGCTGCGCTCGATCTCGGCCATGACCTCTTCGCGCGACAGCGCACGCCTGTACGCGCGATCGCTACTCAGGGCGTCGAACACGTCGGCGACGGCCAGAACGCGCCCGAAGAGGCTGATCTCTTCACCGGTCGCGCCGGTGGGGTAGCCCTTGCCGTCCCACCGCTCGTGGTGGTGCAGCACGCCGGGCAGCACGTCCTCGAGGCTGGGGATGCCGCGCAGGATGTCGTAGCCGATGCGCGGGTGGCGTTTGATCATGTCGAACTCGTCTTCGGTCAGGCGGCCCTTCTTGGAGAGCACGCTCTCGGGCACGCCGATCTTGCCGATGTCGTGCAGCAGGCCGGCCAGATGGGCGCGCTCGGCGGTGGCTTCGTCGAGGCCGATGGCCAGCGCGAGCTCCTTCGCGCCCCAGGCCACGCGCTCGGAGTGACCGCGGGTGTACGCGTCCTTGGCGTCGATGGCCGCCGTGAGCGAGCCGACCGTGCCCAGGAACATGGCTACCTGATCCTCGTGCCGGCGAAGGTTGTCGTGGAACACGCCCAACAGATCGGCTACGGCGTCGAGGATCTGGATGTCCACGCTATCGATCGCGGTCTTGCGACCGCTCTTGTCGCCGCACACCACCATGCCCACGGTACGGCCGCGATGGGTGATGGGCTCGATGAGCATCTCGGTATCGATGAGCGCGCCCATGATAGGATCGCTCGTATCCACCACTCGCGTCCAGGCATCGGACGGGTGCGCCCGGGCGTAGCCGTCGCACGCCTGTTCGAGGGCGGCCTGGGCGAATGGCAACCGACCGATCACCGTCGTCGAGCCGGCAATGCTCTGGGCGGCACCGCGATCTTCCAGCATCACCATCGCCAGCCAGCCATACTTCATCGTGCGGCTGACTTCCTGCACGACCGTGCGCACGACCGACAGCGGATTTGTGACATGGTTCATGAATCGGCCGACAAACAGCAGCAGGCTGATGTGCTCGTACGACTCGGAGAGTTGCTCGCTGAAAGTGCCGATAAGTTCGTCCCGGCCTCGCATCACCGACTGCTCGCGCGTCCAGGCCCATTGGCCCAGGCTCGCCATGCGGAGGATCTCGGCGGCGGACGCCGGCAACAGATCACTCGATTCGTCCGCGTGCTCGAAAGCCTCACGACCGATCGAAAGAACTACGTCGCATTCACGTCGAGACGTCGGATCGCTGCCCTGGCTGAACGCCACGACGCGCACGCCGGGGATGACATCGTTCTTGCCAACCTCGCTTGGCCCGTCCCGCGCGATTCGTTCCATATGGGCGTGGGCCTGGGCGCAATCCAGTTTCTCGGCAACCCACGCGGGGCAGCCCTCACCGGCGCGAAACCCGTGGAGGGCGGACCAGTGGATCGTGACAAGCCCACCGTTGTCGGCCGAGTGCTCGCTCATGCCGCCTCGCCGGTGCGCTCGCGGTAGGCCTTCAGATAGTCAGCGGCCAGGTCGAGGAGTTCCGACGGCCTGAAGGGCTTGCGCAGGATGTGCTCGACTCCGGTGTCGGCCAGGTCGGCCCGGCTGATGCGGTGTTCGAGCGCGGTCAGCAGGATGACCGGGATGTGGGCGGTGGCGGGATCCTGGGCCAGGCTCTTGACCAGGCCGATGCCGTCCATGTAGGGCATCTGGTAGTCACTGATAATCAACGCGGGCACATGCTTCTGGGCCAACGACAGGGCCGTCCGCCCGTCAGCGGCGGTCAGGATGCAGACATCGTCGGACTTGAGCTTCCACTCCAGCATGAAGCGGATGTGATGCTCGTCGTCGGCGATCAGCACGGTCGGCAGATTTGTCGCTCCGGCGTCGTCCACGGTCGAACCCCTTCCCAAAGGGCTATCGACCACTTCGGGCGCTTGGTGGAGCCGTTCTTGAGGATCGGGGTTGGGCCTCTGTTCTCGGGCCAAGCCGGAGCACCTACGCTTCCCCCGACCACGAATCCGGGTGCGGTGGCCGAGCGGTTGATGGCGTTGGTCTTGAAAACCAATGAACCCGTTAGGGTTCCGTGGGTTCGAATCCCACCCGCACCGTTCCAGAAGTTTGCTCGCCGGCGGCGCGCGGTGCCAACTTCCGAGAAGTGCGCGATGGCGGGCATCCCCGTGCCCCTCGCGTGCGGAGAGGTACCAAGGCCGGGTCTGGGTTGGCCCGCGCCACGGATATCCATTCTCGCGCTCGTGGGCCACCAAGCCCCGATAACCCAAAAGGAGAGAACCGAGATGCGCACCGCGTTATCCATCGGAACCGCTGCCGCCGCAATGCTGGCCGTTGCAGGCACCGCACTGGCCGGCCCCAACACCACCTGCCGCGTCGATCTTGACGGCGACGGCCTGCTCAGTGTGTTCGACTTCCTGGAGTTCCAGAACCTGTTCGCTTCGGGTGACCTGGCCGCCGACTTCGACGGCGACGGCGAACTGACCATCTTCGACTTCCTCGAGTTCCAGACCGAGTTCGACCAAGGTTGCCCGGTCGCACCCACCAGCCTCCA
>CAYGTM010000035.1:0-11568 GCA_964352795.1 uncultured Phycisphaera sp. | reverse complement strand
AGCTCCGCCCCCGCCGGTACGCCGCCGCCCTGCTGCTGACCAACTCGTTCTCGACCGCCCTTGCCACGCGCGTCGCGGGCGTGCCGCTTCGATTGGGCTACGAACGCGACGGCCGGGGGGTGCTGCTCACCCACCGATTGACCGCCCCGAAGCGCGAAGGCGGCGGCTGGGCCGTCGTGCCCGCCGTGGCGTACTACCACCACGCCGCCCGCGCGTTGCTCGACGTGCTCGCCGATCGCCACGTCGACGCGCGAGCGCCCATCGAGCCCCTGCCCGCGCGGGCCCGCCTCGAACTGGTCGCCACCGACGCCGACGTGCGCAAGGCGGCCGAAGTGCTGGCCAAGGCCGGCATCGATCCCGACGCCAGGCTCGCCGTCCTCAATCCCGGCGGTAACAACCCCGCCAAACGCTGGCCGCCCGAGCGCTACGGCCAGCTCGCCGATTGGATGCTCGAAGCCTACGGCCTGACGAGCGTGATCAACGCCTCGCCCGCCGAGGCCGACATCGCCGCCGCCGTGCGCGAGGCCGCCCGCTGCCGCCCTGCCTGCATGGCCGACTTCGGCGGCTCGCTGGGTTCCCTCAAGGGCGTGCTGGCCAGGTCGAGCCTGATGGTCACCAACGACACCGGCCCGCGCCACATGGCCGCCGCCCTGGGCGTGCCCGTTGTGAGCCTGTTCGGGCCCACCGACCACCGCTGGACCACCATCCCCGCGCCCGCCGGCGAGGCGCTGGTGCTGGCCGACCCCGACCTGCCCGATGGCCAGACCGCCAACGACGATCCCAAGCGGTGCTCGATCGACCACATTGCCATCGATCGCGTGCGTGAAGCCGTTGGGACGGTGCTCAACACCAATCCGGCAAGTGCCGATGCTCAAACCGACGAGAACGGGCTGGCCGCTGGCCGGTAATCCCGCTACTATCGTGGCCTTGCACGGGGAGGGGTGGAAGCACCCCGCGTGCGACAATCAGGAACTGTCGGGGGCGTAGCTCAGTTTTGGTAGAGCGCTTCCATGGCATGGAAGAGGTCGTCGGTTCGAGTCCGGTCGCCTCCACTCGACAGCCGGGCCCTAGCGGGCCCGGTTTTGTTTTGGGCTCAATCTTGGGGCCAGGGCCGTATCATGCGGCATCCCAGTATCCGCCCGCGCTTCGGTTGGCGGATGCCAGGGCCGGCCCACCGGGCCCGGACATGAAGGAGAACTCATCATGGCATACACACTGCCCGATCTGCCCTATCCCAAGACAGCCCTCGAGCCGCACATCGATGCGAAGACGATGGAGATCCACCACGGCAAGCACCACCAGGGCTATGTCGATAAGCTGAACAAGGCCCTCGAAGGCTCGCCCATGGCAAGCAAGCCCGTCGAAGAGGTCCTCAAGAACATCAAGGACGTTCCCCAGGACAAGCGGCAGGCGGTCATCAATAACGGTGGCGGCCATGCCAACCACAGCCTGTTCTGGCTCATCATGAGCCCCAAGGGCGGCGGCAAGCCCGACGGCGACCTCGCCAAGGCCATCGACGCCGACTTGGGCGGGCTCGACAAGTTCAAGGACGACTTCGCCGACGCGGCGGCCGGCCGGTTCGGCTCGGGCTGGGCCTGGCTGGTGGTCGACGGCGGCGGCAAGCTCCAGGTCACCAGCACGCCCAACCAGGACAGCCCCCTCATGGACGGCCACACCCCCATCCTGGGCATCGACGTCTGGGAGCACGCCTACTACCTCAACTACCAGAACAAACGCCCCGACTATGTGAAGGCATGGTGGAACGTCGTGAACTGGCCCAAGGTGGCCGAGCTCTACGGCAAGGCCCGCGGCTGAACGCCCGGGTCGTGGCGATGCAGTTCCGACTGGTACGCCGCAGCCAGAAGCCAGAACAACAGCGCTAGAACCGCGATCGGCGACAGGATCACGCCTGTCACGATCGCGTTCTTTTTCCAGCCATGGCGTCCGTGGCGTTCGGCCATTGAGAATGGTAGGAAGTGGAGCATGTCAGGGAAAGCACTTATGAGAATATAGTGAAAATGTATGGACAAGATGAAGTTTTTCCGTTATGTTGACGGTCGTGCTCGCGTGGGCCGTCGCAGGGATAGCGATGGATCGGCCCGCCGCGAGGTCCGTGGGGTACCCAGGGTTTCTCCGAAGCGGTGTCGGTCTCCCCTTGTTCTTGTGTGAAGGGGAAACTTTTGCGTTGTGTGCGTCGTATATGATCCGTGAGTCTCCAAGGCAGTCGAGCACACAACACACCAAAGGCCGCTGCCGGAGCCGAGGGCGACATCACCGAGGGATGTATCGGAGTATTTCGGGATATCCCTTATGTCTTAGCCCACGGTGGCATGGAGGTCCGTGAAATGTTCGGTCGTGCCCGGCTCCCCGCGTTGGGGAGCGATTGGGTGATATCGGATTGGTGCGGTTGCTCGGGTTTTGGTATCGCTCGGGCGAACAAGGCCGTACTGGTAAGTGTTCGTCGTGGATGTTTGTAGATTGGGTATTCGCGCGGGCCGGTGAGCCGGTCCGGGTGCAAGGCAGCATGGCGTGTGGCAAGGCAAGACCCGAGAGGGTCGCCACGCGGCCCGGAACCGAACAGTTCCGGCCAAGTGCGAAGGGAAGTGACCGATGAGGCAGAACCGAGGCCAAGGGCCTAGCCCGCTTGAGCAAGCCCGTCGCCGGCAGCACGCCGGCATCGCGGGTCAGGGTGTCGTAGCGCGCGGGGCTCGGCGTCGTCTCAGCCCCGACGATGAGCGGCTGCTGGACCAGATCATGGCCCAGGAGATGGATTACATCGACAGCCCGGCGTTCTACGAGGACGCCGCCGAGTCGAAGATCTACGAAGAGGCCCCCGACATCCAGAAGCCCGACACGGCCTGGTATCACCCGGTGATGGACGACCTGTCGGCCACGCGCACCCGGACCGTCAAGAGCAGCCAGCAGGTCATCCTGACGGCCGCCGAGGAAAAGGTCCTGTTCCACCAGTTCAACTACGCCCGACATCGGGTGTGGATGCTCCAGGAAGAGGTCTGGAAGAACCCCAACCGCAAGCCCACGCCCGAGCAGGCCGAGAAGATCCTGTGGTGGTACCGTCGGGCCGACCTGATCCGCGAGCAGATCGCCGAGACGAACCTGGCACTGGTGTTGGCGATGGCCAAACGCACCCGCATGAGCGAAGTGGACTTTGCCGATCTGGTGAGCGAGGGCAACATGGCCCTGCTGCGCGCGGTCGACAAGTTCGATGCGGGCCGCGGGTACAAGTTCAGCACCTACGCCTGTCGGGCGATCTTGAAGGCCTTCAGCCGCCAGGGCATGAAGCTCAGCAAGTATCGCCAGCGGTTCCCGACCGATTTCGACCCCAAGCTCGAGAAGTCGAACTATCTCGAGACCAAGCGGGCAGACTTCGAGCGTGACGCGGCCGAGGAGGTCAAGCGGATTGTCATGGACAACCGCGCCGACCTCACCGACGTGGAGCGCACCGTGATCGAGCACCGCTTCGGTCTCGAGAGCGGCGAAGAGAAGCCCATGACCCTCGAACAGGTCGGGCAGATCATCGGCGTCACCAAGGAACGGGTCCGCCAGATCCAGAACAAGGCCATGGAAAAGCTCCGCTTGGAGCTCGAGGCCAACTTCCTGGGCCTGCGACCCGAGGAAGAGGAGCAGGACGCCGAGGCGGAAGTCGCCCCGACGGCCTGACCTGACAGACCAACGACCGTGGGGGCCCGAAAGGGCCCCTTGTCGTGTGATGGTCGCGTGATGGTCGTGTTGGCCTCGGGCGGAACTCGCGTCGGCGGCCTACGAACAGTGTACGAGCCCACCGCCGGCCTTCTCGGACGATGGGCGAAGGGAACAATTTTGTAGTGATGGAGCAAAGATTGGACCATTGCCGGTAACGGTCGGGGGGGTCAATGGCGCTACATTTAGGGCTCGACCCTTCGCATCGTGGCGGGCTCGGGCCGTGGGGGATGGGCGCGAGGGCGCGCCCCTGAACGGCGTTGGTGCCCCGATACTCGGGGCCCGGGACGATCCTCGGAACGCGTCGCCACGAGCGACGGCTGGAGTTGGCAGAGCATGAGCAGCGCAGACACGGCGGTACGCAGCGAAGAGTCGGCCACCGGGCACACGGCCCCGGTCTCGGACTTCATGGGCGTCAAGCGGGATCCCCATGCCACTCGGATGGGCGAGTTCCTGAAGACGTGCATCAAGTTCGGGGCCTCGGACCTGATTATCAAGACCGACCAGCCCCCGAAACTGCGAATCCGTGGTGCCCTGAAGCCGCTGGACACGGCCCCGGTGACGAGCGCCGACTGGGTGCAGATCATCAAGGCCACGCTCGACGAGGACCAACTCAAGGACCTGGCCCACTACGGCAGCGTGGACTTCGCGTACGACTACGACGACAACGCCCGCTTCCGCATGAACCTGTTCAAGGCCCGCGGCCGGATCTCGCTGGCCGCCCGCCTGATCACCAGCAACATCCTGCCCTTCGAGAAGTTGCACCTGCCCGAGGCCATGGGCAAGATCGCGTTGCAGCCCCAGGGCGTGGTGTTGCTGAGCGGCGTGACGGGCTCGGGCAAGTCGACGACGATCGCCTCGATGATCGACTATGTGAACCAGCGCAAGTCGATCCACATCGTGACGATCGAGGATCCGATCGAGTACATCTTCCACGACAAGAAGGCCACGATCAACCAGCGCGAGATCGGCATCGACGTGCTGGATTTCAAGATCGCGCTCAAGGCCCTGGTGCGTGAGAATCCCGACCTGGTGCTCATCGGCGAGATGCGCGACAAGTCGACGTTCGAGGCCGCCCTGAACGCCGCCGAAACGGGCCACCTTGTGTACGGAACGATCCACGCGTCGAGCACGACGCAGACGTTCAGTCGCATTTACGGGTTGTTCGAGACCGACGAGGTCGAGGGCGTCCGCCGGATGCTGGCCTACCAGATGCGTGCGTTCGTGTACCAGAAGCTGCTGCCGACGCTGCACGAGCACATCCCGCGCATCCCTGCCATCGAGATCCTGATCAACGACACGGTGGTGCAGAAGCACATTCTCGAAGAGCGCGAGGGCGAGCTTCGGGAGTACCTCAACTCGATCGAGGCCCAGCAGCAGGGTATGGTGGACTTCAACGCCTGGCTGGTGAAGCTGATCGAGGAAGAGTACATCCACCAGCGCGTGGCCATGGAGACCAGCCCGAACAAGGATGACCTCCAGATGCGTCTGAAGAAGTTCGGCGGCGCGTCGCAGAAGCGATAAACCGCCCGCATGATCGTCGGATGTTCGTCGGGCCGCGCGATTGGTTGGCCCCTGACAGGATAAAGGAACGCCACTCGTGGATCTGACCCAGCTCTTGCTCGCTCCCGCGCCGTCGGCCTTGCTGGCCGACATGAGCGCGTTCGTGCTCGCGTCCTGGTGGAAGGCGATCATCTTCGTGGCGATGTTCGCCGGGTGGGGATGGTTCGTGTCGAGCGTGGCCGACAAGCACGCCGCCCGGTTCTACCTGCCGCGCGAGAAGTGGAACGTGGTGTACATGGTCACGGCGCTGGTGGCCGTTGCCGTGATCATCGTCAATCCGCTGACCGGCCTGGTGGCGTTCCTGGTGGCGTTCCCTGTCGTCGCGTTGCTGCTGGCGGTGCCGCCGTTCATGTATGTCCAGATGGCCAACAAGGACGAGCGGGTTCCCCAAGAGCACCGCCTGACACTGAACTTCGCCCAGTGGGCCGAAGCTCGCAAGACCGCCAAGGAAGCCAAGCACGCCGCCCGCGTGCAACTGATGATTGTCAAGCCAGACGGCATCACGATGGACCCGCCCGAGGAAGGCACGGCCGACATGATCGTGCGGGCCGCGGCCGAGAAGCTGTACATCGATGGCATCGCCGGCCGGGCCCAGAAGATCGAACTGATCCCCGCGGGCGACAAGGGCTACGGCGTGGCGCACACGGTGGACGGCCTGCGAGCGGTGATTGGCGAGCCGTTGTCGCCCCAGGACGCGATGCGTGTGATCGCCTTCTGGCAGACTGCCTCGGGCCTCGAAGCCGGGGAGCGGCGCCGGCAGGTGGGCGAGCCGGACGTGTCCAAGGGCGGCGAACGCCACCATTTGCGCGTCATCTCCAGCGGCGGTCAGCAAGGGCTGAAGCTCACGCTGGTGGTCGATCCGGCCAAGGCCGTGCGTCGCAAGGGCGATGCCCTGGGCCTCTTGCCTCAGCAGAAGGAGTTGCTGCGCAAGCTTGTCGAAGACGGCACCGGCATCGTGCTGCTGGCCGCGCCCAAGGGCATGGGCCGCACGACGATGATGTACACCGTGATCAAGATGCACGACGCGTACACCTCGAACATCCAGACGGTCGAGCTCGAGCAGCAGGACACGCTCGAGGGTATCCGCCAGAACGTGTGGAGCCCCACGGGCGGGGGGCCCGACCACGCCACGCTGCTGCGTTCGATCCTCCGCCGCGACCCCAGTGTGGTGGCGGTGGCCGAAGTGGTCGACGAGGCGACGGCGGTGGAAGCCGCCAAGGGCGACCTGGATAACACGCGCGTGTACCTGTCGATTCCCGCCGAGAGCGCTTTGCAGGCAGTGGAGATCTATCGCCGCGCATTGCATGACAACGCCCTGGCGGCCAAGTCGCTGCGCGGGGTGATGGCCGGCAAACTGGTGCGGGCCCTGGCCAAGTCGAGCCGCGAGGCGTATGTGCCCAGCCCGGACATGCTCAAGAAGCTTGGCCTCTCTCCCGAGAAGGTCAAGACGCTGTACCGCCATCGCACGCACGTCGAGGTCAACAAGAAGATGATCCCCTGCCCCGAGAGCGGCGGCACCGGATTCATCGGGCAGATTGGCGTGTTCGAGTTGTTCGACATCGGCGCCGAGGAGAAGGCCGCCATCGAGCAGGGCGACACGAACGCCCTGGCGGTGGCGTTCCGCAAGCAGAACATGCCGACCATCCAGCAGGCCGCGCTCGTTCGCGCGGTGGAGGGTGAGACTAGCGTGGATGAGGTCATCCGCGTGACGGTTGGTGCCTCCAAGAGCAAGCCTGCTTCGTCGCCCAAGCCCGCCACTGCCGACGCCTGAATCGGACCCTACGCGAGGAGTTTTCCATGATTCTGACGATCATTGCCCTGGCCGCCGTGCTCGTGTTCACCTGGGTGTGGGTCATCCGCGGGTTCTTCAGCGCGTTCCTGCACCTGCTGTGCACGGTGGCGGCCGGAGCAATCGCGTTTGCCGCCTACGAGCCGGTGACGCTGCTGCTGCTGAGCCAAGCCCCAAGTCGTGGGTTTGGGACGATCCTGCGCGACACGGCCCACGGCATCGGGCTGGGCATGACGTTCGCGATCTCGCTGGCCCTCCTTCGCGTGACGGTCGACAAGGCGGTCCCCAATAATCTCAAGTTTAATGACAACGTCGAGTATCTCGGCGCTGGCGTGTGCGGCGTGGGCATCGGCATCATTACCATTGGCTTCACGCTGATGTCGCTGGGCATGATGCGATTCGGGCCCGACACGCCCGTGCGGGGACTGGTGTTCACACAAGAGGGCGGCGGTGCTCGCGGCAGCGTGGTGCGCAACACCTCGCCCTTCCGGCCGTACGTCGATGAGTGGACGGCCAAGATGTATTCGTTGATGTCTCGTGGCACGCTGGCCACTGGCGAGCCCCTGGCCAAGTGGCATCCCAACTTTCATGAGGAGGGCTCGGCGATGCGGACGACGTTCGGCGGCCAGAGCCGAAACGCCTCGCGTCCAGAAGAGTTCAAGGTCATCCAGTGGTACGCCCTGGGCGATATCGACCGCGGCGGCAACGTCAACGAACTGATGCGCGACCGCTGGCAGAGCGTCAACCAGCGCGTGATCGGGCTGGACGGCGAGGAGATCACCACCGGCTACGTCGCCGGCGTGGTGATCGAGTTCGACGCGCTGGCGCGTGAGTTGGGCGGTGGTGCGAAGGTCGTGCTGGGCAACGCCCAGGTGCGCTTGATCGCCGAGCAGGGCGATACCGGTTTTACCCGGGCGTTCCATCCGTCGGCGGTCATCGGGCAGGCGGACGCCGAGCAGCCCACGCTGGCGCGTTTCCGCTTCGAGGCCGACGAGACGTACATCGCGTCGGTGGGTGGCGCGACGAGCGCGATCATGGCGTTCGAGTTCGCCCTGCCGCGGACGTACCGGCCGATTGCCGTGTACGTCCGTGGGGCGCGTGAGGAACTCGAGAAGGAGCCCAACCAGACCTTCACGAGCACCGAGGCGCGCGACGCGGCCGTGATCACCTTCGAGCACGGCGGGGTCGACCTGAGCACGATGAACGACGAGTTGGCCATCACCCTCGAGACCACGCGCGGCCGTCAGCCGCTGACTTCCGAGGATTATCACCTCTACCTGCTGAACAATCTGCCGGGGCGGTTGCTCATCAAGAAGGGCACCGAGCGGGGATTGCAGGTGTTCAAGGGTGATAACGATCGCATGTACACCATCGTGGGCGGCGTCGAAGAGTTCACCTCCGCACAGTTACGCGGCCAGTTTGTTGATGCGTCGCTGCGCGTGGGTGGCTTCGCCCAATCCAAGGACGTCCGCATCGTGCAGGCCGACGTGGGGCGCGATTCACCCCTGGCCCTCAACGGCCCGGTGTTCCAGAACCTGACCGGCAACGAGGCACCCATGCTCGTCGACGACAGGGGGCAGCGATACCCGCCGGTGGGTTACATCTGCGTCGAGGACGCGAGCACGTACATCGGCTTCACCCCCGGCCAGCCGATCCGGGATCTGAGCAACCTGCCCTTCACGGTCACCAAGAGCCGTGCGGTGCAGGATACCTACTTCGTGTACGGCGTCAGCGCCGGGGTGAAGATTGTGGCGATGGTGGCCGGCGAGATGATCGTGGCCAGGTGGGAGCCGGCAGTGGAAGTTCCTACTGGTGGGCGGTTCTAGGTCTCGAGGCTTTCGCTACTGTTGGGTTTCCATGTTCGCCACGCACCGACGATGAGCAGGACGGGCGTGAGCACCACGAGCAATGCGCCGCCGCGCACGAAGCGTCCGGCTCCTTGGATCGAGCCGAACACGAGCAGATCGCCCGGATCGAGCACGTTCCTGGGGAAGGCCTGCACGCCCACGGCCCAGTAGAGGCCCGCGCAGACGGCGGTGATGAGTCCGGAAGTCCACCACGGCGCGCGACCCGCGCCGGGCATCTCGAAGGACCGACGGGCCGCGAAGGCCAGCACCACCACGAGCGCGCTGACGAGAACCTCCTGGAGGTCATCGGCCTTGAGGGCGTGAGCGCCGAATCCGACGATCACGCAGATGAGGGCGCGACGCCACGCCTGGCGTGAGCCGACGACCAGCCCGGGCGCCTGGCACGCGGCACCTACGGCGGCCAGCAACGCGATGACATGGGTGGCCTGCGTCAGCACGATTGTCGGTGGCAGCGGGGGGGCCATGGGCCAGGCGTGCCCGCTGGGCAGGGCCTGGGCGGCCAGCATGATGGCGGCGTAGACACCTACCACGCCGGCGAGCACGCGCGGGCGCCAGTTGGCGGCGTCCTCGAGTTTCGGGCCGGCGAGGGTCAGGGTGATGGCCGCCGCGATGGCCCAGGGCAGCAGGTAGAACACCACGCGGAAGAGCAGGATGCCCGCGGCGGCCACGTCGGGTTCGTTCCCGGCCTCGGTCAGGCCAAGCAGCCAGGTGGCGTCGGCCGAGCCAAGCCCGCCGGGCATCATCGAGACCATGCCCACAAGGTGCCCGCCCAGGAAGGTGCGAGCGGCCTGGCCGGCGGTCAGCGGCATGCCAGCGGCCCAGGCGACCATCGAGAAGGCCGCCAGCGAGCAGCCCCAGTCGAGGAAGCCGACGATGCCCAGCGGCACGGCTCGCACGGTACGGAGTTGTTCGAGGGTGCCCGAGTCGGATGCCGGGCGCGAGGCGGCCCGGATTTCGAGGAATGCCAGAGCCGCCCGGCGGAAGATGACCGCGAGCGTGACGGCCAAGGCCAGGGCCACGCCCGCCCGCAGGGCCAGGCCGCCCGGGCCCATGACCGGGATGGCCGAGGCGACGAGCCAGCCGATGAGCCCGCCGGCGAAGCCCATGTATTGGGCACCCAGCCCCCGGGCTACCTGCACGGGCGTGAGCCCATAGCGCCCGTACACGAGGAATCGCAGGGCCGGCCCGCCGATGGGCCCGATGGTCAGGAAGTTGCTCCAGGCGAAGCAGAGCGCGCCCAGCCCCCACCGGCGTGTGAAGCCCAGCCGGGGCGCGCGGGGGAAGCTGACCGCATCGTACAGCCCCATCGACGCGACATTGGCAGCGACGACCAGGCCGGCGGCGACCAGCAGGAGGTAGTTGGCACCGGCGATCTCGCCGTACACCTGCGGCCAGTCGAGCGCGGTCAACTCGCCCCACACCAGCGCGATGACGGCCACGGGCACGATGACCCGGGCGGCGACCATGAGCGTGCGCCACCATCTTGGCTTTCGTGCAGGCTGTGGAGCGTCGATCTGTGAGGGGCCAAGGTTGGTCATGGGCCATCCAGCGTACACGGGTACCGGGGGTGGGGGGAATACGCCAACGGGCCCTATGCTGGTTCATGCCCAGTACCGAACTTCCGACGCTCACCGATTCCGCTCGCCAGAGGCACCACCGCTGGCTGACCGAACTGACCAGCATCCCGACCGTCGCGGGCCGGGAGGGCCGGGTGATTGCCTGGGTCAGGGCCTGGGTGGCCGAACGGCCCGAGCTGACCATCACGGCCGACACCCACGGCAACCTGACCATCCGCCGCACCGAGCCGTTTGCGCCCGGCGAGCCGGTCTATATCACGGCCCACATGGACCATCCCGGTTTTGTCGTGGAGACGATTGAGAGTTCGAGCGACCTGGTGCTGGCCTTCCGCGGCGGGGTGATGGAGGACTACTTCAAGGGTGCCCGCGTCCAGGTTCATCCCGCCAGTGGAGAGGCGAGGCAAGCGACCATCGTCGAACGCATCGAACCGGTCGATGGTCTGGTGGTTGGCCAGGAAGAGATGTTCAAGCGCTACCGCGCGCGGCTCGACGAGGGGCTCTCGACTGAGGGGCTTTCGACCGATGACATCGCCACATGGCTGCTGCCCGACTCATTCATTGCCGAAGGAATCTTGAACGCGCCCGCGTGCGATGACCTGGCTGCCGCCGCCGCCGCGCTGGCGGCCTTCGATGAGTTGCTCAGGCTCAAGGCCGCCGGCGAATCGGTCGGGCGCGATACGCGCGTGTTCCTCACGCGGGCCGAGGAGATCGGCTTCGTCGGCGCGCTGGGCGCGTGCCGGAGCAAGACCATTCCCCAGGGTGCCCCCGTGATCGCGCTGGAAAACAGCCGGGCGTTCGATGATTCGCCCATCGGCGGCGGGCCCATCGTGCGCGTGGGCGATCGGCTGACGGTGTTCACGCCACGCGTGACCGCCGCCGTCGCGGCCCGGGCCGAGGCGGTGGCGGGCGGGCCGGCGTCGCCCACGGCCGCGCAGAAGCAGAGCGATCTTCCCACGTGGCGCTGGCAGCGCAAGCTCATGGCCGGCGGCGCGTGCGAGGCCACCGTCTTCTGCGCCGCGGGCTACGAGGCCACCTGCGTGTGCCTGCCGCTGGG
>CAYGTM010000034.1:0-11733 GCA_964352795.1 uncultured Phycisphaera sp. | reverse complement strand
GACGGGGGCGGGACGCCCAGAGTGGCGCAGCCCACCAGGGCGGCCCGGGTGCGCACGCCCAGCTTGCAGTGCAGTGACTTCACATGGTCGTGGACGGTGAATGGGCTGCGATCCAGGGTTTTGGCGATCTCCACGACCGAACTTCCGCACACCAGCTGCTCGAGCACTTCACGCTCTCGATGGGTGAGCCAGCCGCGTGGCGAGAGCCCTTCGCCCTCGCCCACGGCGGTGCGGGCGATCGAGAGTGCCCAGGGCAGCACTTGGTGCAAGAGGGCGGCCCGGGCCTTCGTCTTGGCCGAGGATTGCCCGCCGACCTGGACCGTAAGGACCAGATCGCCGCCGCTCGACGTGTGCGCCAGGCCGGCCAGTTCGAGGCCCAGATTCACCCGGCTCATGGCGGTTTCGATCGCTCGCAGCGAGGGTTCTCCCGAGGGAGTCTCGCTCACGAAGTAGGCCCGAGCGTCGGCGCTCGCGGGCGGAGTCGGCCAAGGCAACGATTTTGGGGCTTCAAGGCCGGAACCGAGAGGCCCCGCCAATCGCCCGGCCGCTCCGCACGACTCGCAGCGCCAACGCCCGCGCTCGTCGAGGCGGCCCAGTTGCACCGCCACGGCTCGATCCGGGCCGCACAGTTCCATGAGGGCCCCGGCCAGCCTTTCGGCAAGGTCGGGCGTGGGAACGGCGGCCACGCGGGAGAGCGCCCACGACAGCCGCAACGCACATTCGGGCACGCTGGGCGGCTGTCGGACCTCGGTCTGGAGCGCTTCCATCAGGCCCGAGGCCCGTTTATAATCTTCACCGGCAATCATCACGGTACCCCCATGTTGTGGAGCAAGTATCGGTTCGGCAGCGTCAGCGTTACACACGATGACGCACGCCGATGCATCGTTGGTCCACACGGTTGTGCGGCATCGGGGCAACCGACAGCGCCCCAGCGCAACCAAGCGTGATTCCCACACGGATGCTGGGGAGAGCGGCGCACGATTGAGGATGTAGTCATGGCTCACGACACCCCCGCAATCGGGGATCAAAACCCAACGCTCGCCCGCGACGCGCGCATCCTCATCATCGGCGCGGGCCCCACGGGGCTCGGCGCTGCGTGGCGATTGCGCGAGTTGGGCCACGAGAACTTCACCATTCTCGAAGCGATGCCCTATTCAGGGGGGCTTGCGCATTCCTTCAAAGACAAGGCCGGCTTTACCTGGGACATCGGCGGGCATGTGATGTTCAGCCATTATGCCTATTACGATGCGGTCTTCGATGCCGTCATGGGCAACGAGTATGCCCTCAACACCCGCGAGAGTTGGGTGCGGATGCGCGACACCTGGGTGCCGTACCCGTTCCAGAACAACATCCGCTATCTTCCGCCGAAGGACGCGGCCGATTGCCTGGTGGGATTGATCCGGGCCCAGGCCGCCGACGCACCGAGTTTCAGGAACGCGGCGAACTTCGGAGAGTTCATCGATCGCGTGTTCGGCGAGGGGATCGCGCGCCTGTTCATGCGGCCGTACAACTTCAAGGTCTGGGCCCACCCGCCCGAGATGATGAACAAGAATTGGATCGGCGAGCGCGTCGCGGTCATCGATGTCGAGCGAGCAGTACGCAACGTCGTCGAGGGCAAGGACGACTTCGGCTGGGGGCCCAACAACCAGTTCAAGTTCCCGCTGCGCGGCGGCACGGGCGAGTTCTATCACCGAATGGCCGAGCGACTGAAGGACCGCATCCGGCTTTCGACCACGGTGACGCGCATTGACTCGGCGCGCAAGATCGCCATCGTGCGCGCCGCCGATGGCACGACCGAAGAGTTGCTATACGACGCGATCGTCTCGGCCATGCCGCTGGACGTGCTGTGTACGAAGGTCATCGCCGACGCCCCGGACCATGTGCGGGAAGCGGCGAGTGGTCTGCCGCACTCGGCCGGCCACATGGTGGGCATCGGCATCAAACGCCCTTGCCCGAGCAGCAAGAGTTGGATGTATTTTCCCGAGGACAACTGTCCGTTCTACCGCGTGACCTACCTGAGTAACTACTCGCCCTACATGACCCCCAACCAGACCGGGGCCAACGACACCCACTACTCACTGCTGTGCGAGACCAGCGCGAGCGGGCACAAGCCGGTCGACGGGGCGACCATCGTCGAGGACACCATCGCCGGCCTCGAAAACGCCGGCCTGCTCGAACCGGGCGAGCGGGGTGACATCGTGAACACCTGGCACCACGCCGTGGAATACAGCTACCCCACCCCCTCGGTCGACCGCGACGAGCGCCTGTCGGTGGCCATCCCCTGGCTCGAGGCCCGGGGCATCTACAGCCGGGGTCGTTTCGGCATGTGGAAGTACGAGGTGGCCAACACCGACCACACGCTGATGCAGGGCGTCGAGGTGATCGAACGCCTGCTGCTGGGCAAGCCCGAGCACACCATCGGCATCGTCTACACCGTGACCGAGGACGGCCGCGAAGCGGCGGGACACGATCGGCCTGCCGTGGCCGGCTCGGGTGAGAAGCGGCTCGCGGAGGCCTCGGGGAATCCCGACCCGTTGGAAGACGTTGCAGAGGCAGAACTTGGGGCCACTCTTAGCCGTCCGAGGCCATCAATGGCCAATGAAAATCAAGGAAAACCCGAATAATAACCCCGAGCGGACCTTCCAGAGGCCGCTCAAACTGTTCGGATTCTGCCGCTTGCAACGCCTATTCGGGCGATTGCTGGCCGAGTTCCAATCCCGGCGCACACTTAGGGCAGAGGAACAGCGGCCACCACTCCCGGCGGCCGGAACAGAGCAATTTTGGCCGCGATGCTTGGTCATCGTGTGGTCAGATTTTGGACGGAAGGTTCGGGGTATGGGTGTTCTGACCAGCCAATCGAATAACCCCCTATTAGGGGGTCGCTGGCAAGCCGACGTCTTGGCACTGACCGATGAGGCCCACCTCGTCGCGTGGTCGCCATCACCCCGCCGCCAACTCGACTTCCTGGCCTCCCTTGGCCAGTTCCTCCAGGCTCAGCGGCACACCGAGGTCTTCCGGTTTCAGGGCCGCCACATCCACGATCTGGACACGTTCTGCGCCCAGCTCGAGCACGGCATCCCCGGGCCCAGCTTGGCGCGGCGCGTGCATGGCCCGCGCGGGGTGGTCTCGCTGCTGCGGGGCCGCGACCCGGCCCACTGCGGCCCGGCCAGCCGGTATCGCTTCCTGCTGTGGGACGACGCGCATGTGCTGCTCGAGAACGACCGGCAACTCTTCGGCGAGTTGGTCGACGCCATCATCGGGGTGTCGGCCGAGTCGGAGTATGTGGGCGATGACCTGCTGCTGATCCAGCGCGCGATGTTCGCGGGCAACGCCGCCCTCAAGACCTACGCCGACGAGCCCACGGGCCAGTTCAAGATCTGGCTGCCCGACGGGTTCGACGAGCCCTTCTGGGAAGTGGTGACGGGCATCGAGGCCCCCACGGTCACCACGCTCTCGATCGATCGGTTGATCGAGCCGGGCCGCTGACCAAGCGCGAACCCACCAGCAAACTCAGCCGCAGCCGGCCATGAAGGCCGCCTGGAAGCAGGTGAAGTCGGCCGCGGTGACTTCGCCGTCGGCGTCGCAGTCGGCGAGGGGATCGCCTGCGGCGAAGGCGTTCTGGAAGCACAGGAAATCGAAGATGGTCATCGCGCCGTCGCCGTCGCAGTCGGCGGCGCAGGCGGTCGAGCCGTAGACCTCGAAGGGCAGCGAGATTTGGACGCCGTCTTCGGTGCGGTTGTGGGCCTGGCGCCACGCGCCGAGCACGCGCTGCATGGCCTGGCCTTCGACGGGCTGCTCGTCGTCACCGAGGTATGGGCTATACGGCCCGCCGTCGAGGCTGCCGTTCATGGTCCACACAAGCCAGTACTCGCCCGCGCCCACCGACCAGCCAAGGTCGGCCGCGGTCAGTTCGTACACCAGTCGATCGGTGGTGAAGGTGATGCCGGTGAGGGCGACGTAGGCGTTGGTAGGCTCGACCGAGGTGAGGGCGTTCTGCCCGACATTGCCCGCGATACGCGCGCTCCCGGCGTCGCCGGGCCGGCCGTTCCAGAGTTCCACACCCACATAGTCGATCGTGGGCCCCATGATGGCACCCTGCTGGTAGGCGTAGAGCGCCACCGAGTCGATGGTCGCCCCTCGCGTGATCTCGAACCGCTCGGCCAGGCGGTATTGGATGGTGGTGAAGGCGCTCACGCCAGCCGAGGCTCCCTCGGGCACGGCCCAGATCAGATCGGCCCCGGTCTCGTGCGCACCGGGCATGGACGACAGCGGGCCGTTGCCGGCCAGCAGGTCTTGCCCGAAAGCGACCGTTGCGAAACACCCAAACGAAGCAAGAACGATGCCGGTGCGCATCGTGTCGGTGGTTAGGATCTTGGTCATGGGTCTCCTCCGAGAGCAGAATACGCGCCGGGCCACCCTATCGCTACAGCGCAAAGCGGCCTTGTGCCAGCCGATGCCGTCACCCAGCCCATACTCCGTTCGCCAGAGGGCGCAAGATCCGCCGATGTGGGAAATTTCATCCAGAACCGACAACCCGAATAAACCACCTACCCCCACCCAGCCGATGGCATGAGTGGTGTGAGAGCCGAGCCAGGCGAGGGATCGCCCCAAGGGCCAAGGTGGTGGGCCCGGGGCGGAATGGAATCGTCCACCGGGTGGTGACTGTCATGGATGCGGCACAACAGATCGAACTCAAGCACATCAAGTCCAAACTCACGATCCGCGAGGCCGATCCGGGCCCATATTCGTTCGACCGCAGGCGCGGCGCGCGAGGCTTGGCTTCCGGTCAGCGTCTGGCGGTGGTGTTCGGCGTCGAGGGCGGGCGTTCGCTTCTCCCTCTGGAACTGCGTGACACCAGCGCGAGCGGGCTTGGCGCTGTCTCCGCCCGGGCGCTGGAGGCCGGCGACCGCGTGACGCTGTACGACGAGGGCCGTCGCGCGACGTTCATCAAGGGCACGGTGGCCCGCTGCCAGAAGCGCGATGACGGCCGGTACGATCTTGGCCTGATGTACTGAATCAGGCTTCTAATCGAGCGTGTGGCGCATGTTGGCCCAGGTGGCTCGATAGCGACGCGCCATGTCATCGAGAGCCTGGGGCACGACGCGGATCTGCCCGACGGTGGTGATGAAGTTGGTATCCCCGGCCCATCGCGGCACGACGTGCGCGTGCAGGTGGCCGGGCACGCCCGCGCCCGCCGCCCGGCCCTGATTGACGCCCACGTTCAGCCCCTGGCATTCGAGCGTCCGCTCGGCCAGATCGCAGGCGAGTTCGAGCAACATCCAGAGGTGGGCACGATCTTCGGGCTCGTAGTCGAGCAGTCTTGGCCTGGGCTGGCCCAGGGCGACCAGCAGGTGGCCGTTGGCGTAGGGATAGGCGTTGAGCAGCACCATGCCGAGGCTGGTGCGGATGATGACATGGTTGGCCTCGTCGGCCTGCGGATTCGCCCAATAGGCCGAAAGGAACGTGGCACCCGAGTCACTGGATGGGGTATTGGCCGCGTCTCCAAGAGATTCGAGGTATTGCAAGCGCCAGGGTGCGTGGATGCCGTCGGGGCCTGCGGGCCGGTTATCGGGGCCCTGGCCGGGACGGGTTTGGTCTTGGCTGGGCATGGCGCCAGTGTAGCCGGAGGGGCCTGAACACCCATATGGGGAGCCGGCTTGGCCAACCACGGGCTCGCGGATATACTCTCCGTTCCACGCAACCCCTTATCAGGGCCCCCGAGCGGGGCCATCGGAGCCGGGCCATGAAGCAGGACATCCACCCCAAGTACTACCCCAACTGCAAGGTCTACCACAACGGCGAGGTCGTGATGACCGTGGGTGCCACCGTGCCCGATATGCATGTGGAAGTCTGGTCGGGCTCGCACCCGTTCTTCACGGGCAAGCAGGCCTTCGTTGATGCGGCCGGCCGCGTGGAGAAGTTCCAGCGCAAGTTCGGCGGCAACTACTTTGCCGGCAAGGACAAGAAGGGCAAGTAAGCCCGGGACGATCCAACTCGGGACGTTATCAGAACCGCGCACCAAGGTGCGCGGTTCGTTGTTTTGATCGACGGGCCCTTATGCGGACGCGGCGGGGTCGGTGTAATCCTACCCAATGCTCAGATTCCCACCGGTTCGGGCGAAATCGAACTCAAGGCGTTCTGTGCCGCGCGCCTCGGGTCGATCTTGAGTGCAGGAAGTCCCATGTTTTCGGCAATGGACGCCAACAACCCGCCGCCACCAGTCGCCGCCCAGGCATCGCCCGGCCAGGCTGCCAACACGAAGCCCGAGGCGCTGAGCGAGGCCGAGGAGCGAAAGCTCCGAGAACTGCGCGAGACCGATGCGCGGGTGCGCCGGCACGAGGAGGCCCACCGCGCGGCGGCCGGCTCGCTGTATCGCGGCGGGCCCAACTACACCTACGAGACAGGCCCGGACGGCAAGCGGTACGCCGTGGCGGGATCGGTGAGCATCGACACCTCGCCCGGTCGCACGCCCGAGGAAACGGTGCAAAAGGCGGCCCAGATCCGCCGGGCCGCGTTGGCACCGATCGATCCCTCGAGCACCGACCGGGCCATCGCGTCGAAGGCCACCCGCCTTGAAGATGCGGCCCGCCGGGCGCTGATGAAGCAGAGCATGGCCGGGCGCGAGGCGGCCCCAGCACCTTCGGGCGACACCGAAGAGGCCGATCCCCAGAACCCCAGGGCCAAGGTCCAGCCCAAGCGCACGCTCTCGCCGGGCGACCTTGGCGGCGAGGTGTGGTCGAGCGTGAGCGCGCTGGGTGATTCCGAGCAGCTCAAGCAGGAACGCCGACCGGACGCAGTGCCCACGCCCGCGCCGAACTTGGATGTGTTGGCTTAGGCCGGCTTGCTCGCCTGCGATCTCAGGATCACCACCAGCACCGGTGCTGCCAGCACGGCTACCACGACGCCGGTAGGCAGGCGGCCCGTTTCGAGTGGCAGCACGCGCACCACGCTGTCGCTCACGAGCATCAGGATTGCGCCGGCCATCGCCGCCCCGAACACCAGCGGGCCATGGCGCGGGCCCATGAGCATGCGCACCAGGTGGGGGCATACCAACCCCAGGAACGCTATGGGCCCGGCCAGCACGACGGCGACGGCGGTGAGCACGCCGGCCACCAAGACCATTTCGATGCGCAACCGTCGCAGGGGCACGCCGGTGGTGAGGGCCTCGTCCTCGCCCATCGCCGCAGCGTCGAGTGCGCGGCCTCGCCAGGCCACCCATGCCATGCCCGTGAGTGCGAGCCCGCCGGCCAGCACGATTTGTTGGAGCGTGAGCGACTCGGTGAGCGAGCCGTAAAACCAGGTGCCCTCGGGGCGGGCGCTGGGTGGCATCATGGCGCGCACGGCGCTGGCCAGCGAGCCCAGACCGATGGCCAGGGCCACACCCACCAAAATGAGCGTCACGGGCTCGACCTGGCCCCGTCGCCGGCCCAGCACCAGCACGAGCCCGAGCGCGCCGATCGAGCCGACGAGGGCGGCGAGGTCGTCGCGGATGCCCAGGCCGATGGCGCGGGCCAGCGTGACGGCCAGCACCGCGCCGGCGGACATGCCCAGCAGGTCGGGCGAGGCCAGAGGATTTCGCAGCATGGCCTGGAGCGCGACGCCCGCCGCACCCAGGGACACCCCGACGATAACGGCGGCGATGGCGCGGTCGAGCCGGATGCCCCAGACCACGCCGCTGGTGGGCAGGGCCAGCCCACCGCCGGGCTCGACCAGCAGCCGCACGGCAATCGCCGCCACGAGCAGGGTCAGGAGCATGGCTAGGGCGACCCGAATGGGCATGGTCCAGCGTATGGCGCTACCATCGCGGCCCCGGCGTTTGGGCCGGTTTCAGACGATCGACCACGACGGAGCCGGGCCACTCATGAGCACCACGACCGCCAGCCTGACCTGCAAGCTCATCACCCCAGACGGCATCCTGGCCGACAAGCCGGTGCTGTACGCCTCGATCCCCGCCCATGATGGGCAGTTCGGCGTGATGCCGGGGCGGGCGCCGATCGTGGCCAAGCTCGGCTTGGGGCTGCTGACTCTGAAGGTGACCGAGCGTCAGGAAGAGGTCTACCTGGTCGAGGACGGCTTCGTGCAGGTCTCCAACAACGTGATCCGCATCCTGGCCAGCAGCGCGAAGCTGCCAGCCGACCTGGACGAGCAGGACGCCAAGGCCGAACTGGCCGAGGCCGAGGCCCGCCGCGTGCCGAAGGATCACCCCGATCCGGTGGCCGAGCAGGAACGCATCACGCGGCAGATGGAGCGGGCGCGGCTTCAGTTGCGGCTCATCCGGGAACGCCATCGCTAAGCACCGAGTCTGAGCGAGCCACGAACGTGACCTCGCGGAGCATCACCGACAGTTGGCCCACCTTGGCTACCCGCCGATGCCACTCGGATTGGGTCTGCTTTGACACACTCAATCAATCCAGAACCGTTCGGCGGTCGGATCGTCGTGGCATGTGCGAAAAAAAACAGCCCCGGCTTGCGCCGGGGTTGTTGTGCGTGGAATCAGGCTACTCGGTTCGAGTTCGGGTTCCGCTTATGACGCGTGGTCGGCGCTCTCGCCCATCACGAAGTCCTTGACCTCGACTTGCGGCATCACGCTCGCGTGGTCGCGGTCTTCGAGCAGGTGCTCGGAGCCGTTGCCACGGTCGAGGCTCTCGCTGCGCATCGGCGCCAGGGCCACCAGCGGCTTGACGCGGATGTCCTGGTACGCCCGGAAGCCCGTGCCCGCGGGGATGAGGTGGCCCAGCAGCACGTTCTCCTTGAGGCCGATCAGATGGTCCGACGCGCCCTTGAGGGCGGCCTCGGTGAGCACCTTGGTGGTCTCCTGGAACGACGCGCCCGAGAGGAAGCTCTCGCTCTGGAGGCTGGCCTTGGTGATGCCCAGGAGCAGCGTGCGGCCGACGGCGGGCTTGGGCTTCTTGGCCTTGGCGCCTTCCTTGCCCTCGGACTCGGCCCGTGCGTTGGCCTCGCGGATTTCTTCCCGCGTGTAGAGCTGGCCCACGCGCAGGTCGGTGTCGCCGGTCTCGACGACGCGACCCATGCTGAGAATCTCGCGGTTCTTCTGAGCGAACATGTAACGATCGACCACTTCCTGCGGCAGCAGGTCGGTGTCGCCCGCGTTCTGCACCTGCACCTTGCGCATCATCTGGCTGAGGATGAGCTCAATGTGCTTGTCGTTGATCTTCACGCCCTGGGCCCGGTACACGTTCTGCACCTCTTCGAGCATGTAGAGCCAGACGGCCTCCTCGCCCTTGATGCGCAGGATGTCCTTGGGGTCAAGCGGGCCTTCGGTGAGCTGGTCGCCCGCGTTCACGAAGTCGCCCGTGTGGACGCGCAACTGCTTGTCGCGCGGCACATGGTGGTCCTTCTCGATGCCCGAGTCGGAGATGACGCGGATGGTCATCTTGCCCTTGCGCTTGTCGCTGTAGATCTCGATCTTGCCCGAGATCTCGGCCATCACGGCCGGGTCCTTGGGCTTGCGGGCCTCGAAGATTTCGGTCACGCGGGGCAGACCACCCACGATGTCCTGGCTGCGCTCGGCCTGACGCGGCTGGCGGGCGATCATCTCGCCGGCCTTGATGGCTTGGCCGTCCTGCACCTCGATACGCGCCTTGGCGGGCAGGTAGTGGAAGTCGAGGATCTGGCCGCTCTCGTCCACCACGTTGATCTGCGGCGAGCGCGTGCCCTTGTGCTCGATGACCACGAAGGCCTTCTTGCCCTGGCCCGCGTCGTCCTCGCGCACGGTCTGGCCGATCTCGATATCAACGAACTGGATCAGCCCGCCCTTCTCGGCGAGAATGGGCGTGCGGTGGGGATCCCACTTGACCAACTGAGCGCCCTTTTTCACGACCTCGCCCGGCTTGACATAGATGAGCGCGCCGTAGGGCATCTTGCTCTTGTCGAGCTCGCGGCCCTTGTCGTCGAGGATGGCCACCTCGCCGTTTCGCTTGAGCGAGATGAGGACCTCGTTCCCGTCCTCGTCCACGCCGTCCACTTCGGCGCAGTCGCGCAGCTCGATGGTGCCGCCGAAGGTCGCGCGATACTCGCTCTCGGCCACGTCACGCGTGCCGATACCGCCGGTGTGGAACGTGCGCATGGTCAGCTGCGTGCCGGGCTCGCCGATTGACTGGGCGGCGATGATGCCCACGGCCATGCCCTCTTCGACGATCTTGCCGATGGACATGTCCATGCCGTAGTCGAGCACAGAGCAGCCCGTGCGGCTCTCGCTAGTGAGCGGGCTGCGGACGAAGACCTCGCCGATGCCGATCTCATCGATGCGGGCGGCGGCCTCTTCGGAAATCATCTCGTTGGCGTTGACGATCAACTCGTCGGTCACCGGATCGATGATCGTGTGCAAGCTCACGCGGCCGATGACTTGGTCACCCAGCGGCACGTCGACCTGCTCGCCCTTGTACACCGCCCGCTTGGGGATACCGCGGCGGCTGCCGCAATCGATCTCACCGATGATGACGGACTGGGCCACGTCGCACAGCTTGCGCGTGAGGTAGCCCGAGTCGGCGGTCTTGAGCGCGGTATCGGCCAGACCCTTGCGGGCACCGTGCGTGGAGCTGAAGTACTCCAGCACGCTCAGCCCCTCACGGAAGTTGGCCCGGATGGGCGTCTCGATGATCTCGCCGCTGGGCTTGGCCATCAAACCTCGCATGCCGGCGAGCTGCATCATCTGGCTCACGTTACCGCGAGCACCAGAGTCACTCATGAGGTACACGGGGTTGAGGTAGGCCGCCGCGCTCATGTCGTCGATGGGGGCCTCCTGCCCGTCGGGCAGTCGACGATCGTTCTTGAGCGTCTCGATCAGGCTCTTGGTCACCTTCTCGCGGCAACCGGCCCAGATGTCCAGCAACTGGTTGTACCGCTCGCGCTCGGTGATGATGCCCCGATCGTAGTTCTTTTCGACGCGATCGACCTTCTTCTGGGCCTCGGCCAGCAGTTCCTGCTTGTCGGCCGGCACGCGCATGTCGGTCACGCCGAAGCTGAGCCCGGCCACCGTCGAACGCTTGAAGCCGATCTCCTTGAGGCGGTCCAGCAGGTCAATGGTCGCCGGCTTGCCCGCCACGCCGAACACGTCGTCGATCACACGAGCGCAGCCCTTCTTGCCCAGCGAGCAGTTGTAGAACGCCATGCCCGGTTCGAGAATCTCGCTGAACAGGCAGCGACCGGCGGTCGTCACGATGCGGCGGTTGTCGGGCAGCACCTCGACCGGGCCGCCCTGGCTGTTGACCACCTCGCTGAACAGTTCGAGACGCACCACCACGCGGTCGTGCATCTTGATCTTGCCCTGCTCGAAGGCCAGGATCGCCTCGGAGCGGTCCTTGTAGGTCGGCAGGTCTTTCACGGCGATGCCTTGGTCGGGCTGCATCAGCGTCAGATAGTACACGCCCAGCACGATGTCCTGGCTGGGCGAGATGATCGGCTGGCCGTTGGCCGGGCTGAACACGTTGTGCGTGCTCAGCATCAGCACATGCGCCTCGGCCTGGGCCTCGACGCTCAGCGGCAGATGGACCGCCATCTGGTCGCCGTCGAAGTCGGCGTTGAAGCCGGTACACACCAGCGGATGCACCTTGATGGCGTTCCCTTCCACCAGCACGGGCTCGAAGGCCTGGATGCCCATTCGGTGCAACGTCGGGGCGCGGTTGAGCAGCACGGGGTGCTGGTCGATAACCTCTTCGAGGATGTCCCAGACCTCGGCGTCGCGGCGCTCGAGCATCCGCTTGGCGCTCTTGA
>CAYGTM010000033.1:0-11765 GCA_964352795.1 uncultured Phycisphaera sp. | reverse complement strand
GGTGAACATCGAACCCTGGAGCGAGCAGGAAACGCTGCGCCACGAGAAGGACACGCTTGGGTTTTATGTGTCGAGCCACCCGCTCGAGCAATGGGGCCCGTGGATCCGCGCGTTCGCGTCGCACGAGCTCGGGCAGCTTGCCGAGGTTGAAGCCGGACGGCGCGTGATCGCGGGCGTGATGGTGCAATCGGTGCGCGTGATCGTGGCGCGCAGCGGCCGCAGCGCCGGGCAGAAGATGGGCATCCTGACCGTCGAGGATACGACCGGGACGGCCGACGCCGTGCTCTTTACCGATCAGTACCAGCGGTATGCGCACTTGCTGGAAGACGACGGGCCCAAGTTTGTATTGGGCCGGCTCGACCGCTCACGCGGCGACGCGCAGATCATCGTCGAGCAGTTGACGCCCATCGAGGCCGTCCCGCTCGAAGGTGGCAAACTCAGGCTATATGTGCGCGACAGCCGGCTAAACGGCAATGGGCCCGCGGCGCTCGAACAGGTCCACGAGCTGGCGCGCGAGCACGATGCCTCGAAGAAAACCGGCGCGCCCGTGGACGCGCCGGCCTCCCCCCTTGAAGTTGTTGTGTGTATTGGTGACCACGAGCCCGTGGCCGTGCCCTCGACCCATCCGACGCGCGTCCGGCTCGAGCCCGCCTTCATCTCGGGTGTCGAAGGCGTGCTCGGACCGATGTCGGCGCGGTTGTTCGACGGCGTGGCCGTGGAACGCGAGGACAAACGCCGCAACGGTTACGGCGGCGGAGGGAATGGGAACGGTCGCACGACGCGGCCGTAGGCGTCAGGGGCACCCTTCGTTGAACATCGACACGAAGCATAAGAAATCGAAAATGTCCAGCGAGCCGCAGCCATCGCAGTCGGCGCGGTAGTTACCGGCCTGGAATGCATTGGTGTACGCCAGGAAGTCGAACACGTCGAGCTCGCCGCTGCGATCGAAGTCGGCGTAGCAGGGCGAGCCGACGTACATCGCGGTAATCTCGGGTTGCACGTCGCTGGCGGTGTAGGTGTCGGGCCCGGTGGCCTGGCCCCACTCGATGCGGATGTCGTCCAGATCGACGACGAGCGCCCCGGTGCTGATGCTGAGCCTGATGAGCCCGCCTTCGGTGCCCAAGGCCAGATCATCGAAACTTCCGATTTCGAGCACGCCCGGCTCGAGCGTGGTGTAGGGCGAGCCGTCGCTGATGAACGTGGCGCCCGGGTCCATGTCGATGGCACCAACCACGTCGCCGAACGCCGTGGTGACATGGCCGCCTAGGCCGCGGCCTTGATTGTCGAACGAAGTGATGCGCTGGCCCGTGCCGGGTTCGAGGGCTTCGGTCTGGCCGAGAAAAACCACGAACGTGTCGGGCACGCCGGTCACGCCCGGCTCGACGCGGAACTCGATAAACAGCGGGTCTTCTGGCGTGACGCGGCGTTCGTTGTTGGCGTGAGCCGTAGCGCTGAGGGCAAGTGCGAGAACGGTTGCGGGAATGCGAGCGTGGATCATTTCTATCTCCCTTCGGACGGTTGGTGACGAGCCATTCGAAGGCAGATTACCACAACTCTCGACCCATGTCAAGGGAAATATTCGGTGTTCGTTTGGAGTATGGGATTCCAAATAAAATGCAAACTTACAAGCAGCATCATGCCATCGCGAGCGCGCTCATCACGCGAACGCCCACGGGCAGGGCATCGTCGTTGAAGTCGAAACCCGGCTGGTGCAGCAATGGGGCGGCGTCGGCGTCGGCCCCCTCGGGCAGCAGGCCCAGCATGAAGAAGCAGGCGGGCACGCGGTGGCCGTAATAACTGAAGTCTTCACCACCCATGCTGGGCTCGGAAACGACTTCGACGGCGCCTTCACCCAGCACGGCCCGCGCGATGTCGAGCAGGTGGTGGGCCGTATCGGCATCGTTGCGCGTGACGGGGTAGCCCGGGAACCAGTCGATCTCGGCGGTGCAGCCGTGCGCGGCGGCGGTGCCTTGCACGACGGCGCGGAAGCGGTCGGCAAGCAGCGAGCGCGTGCCATCGGTGAGCGCGCGGATGGTGCCGACGAGGCGAGCGCTGTCGGGGATGATGTTGTTCGCCGTGCCGGCCTCGAACTGGCCCACGGTGATGACGCCGGCCTCGTTGGGGTTGATGCTGCGTGAGGCGATGGTCTGGAGGGCCATGACCACGGCGCTGGCGGCGACGATGGGATCCTTCGCCAGATGTGGCATGGCCGCGTGCCCACCCCGCCCGACGATGCGGACGTCGAAGTCATCGGTGCTGGCCATGAGCGGGCCGGTGCGCGTGCCGACCTTGCCCAGCGTCATGCGAGGCCAGCCGTGCAAGCCGAAGATGCGCGTGACCGGTTCGCCAAGGCCGCCGCTCGCGCCGCCGGCGAGCACGCCCTGCTCGCACATCACCTCGGCCCCACCGCCGTCTTCCTCTGCGGGTTGGAAGATGAACAGAACGTTGTTGGGCCGTGCATCGAGTTGTGTCAGGGCGCGTGCGGTGCCGATCAGGATGGCGGTGTGCCCATCGTGGCCGCAGGCGTGCATGACGCCGGGCGTGGTCGAGGCCCACGGCTTGCCGGTGGCTTCGGTGAGGGGCAGGGCGTCGAGGTCGGCGCGCAGGGCGATGGGGGTGCGCGTGGGGCTGGTGGCGGGCAGATAGGCGATGATTCCGGTGCCGTTGGACGCCAGGCCCGTCTTGATGTCGAGTCCCAACTCGCGCAGCTCGGCCTCGACGCGCGAGGCGGTCTTGTGCTCGTTGTTGCTGAGTTCGGGGTTCTTATGAAGATCGCGGCGAAACGCAACCATGCGGGGCAGGTCGGCGTCGATGGTGCTGTCGATCGTGGAAACGTGCATGGAGGTGGTCGAACTCGTGGTCATCGGGCCATTCTATGGGCGGCAAACAGGGCCGAACCGATCAGGCCCGCGTCGTCGCCGAACACGCTCTGGCGGACCGACAGCGGCCGGCCGGGTGGGAAGGCGTCGGCATTGGCCGCCCGGCCCACGACCCTGGCGACGGCGGGCCCGATGGCCTCGACCAACGCCCCCCCCACCACCACCACGCTGGGCCCGAGCATGGCGCACGCGCTGGCGGCGGCGGAACCGACCAGCCGCAGGGCGTTGTCCACCACCGCCACGCACAACTCGTCGCCCCGGCGGTAGGCATCGGCGATGGCCTCTGGGCTTGGCTCGTTCACCGAACTCGCCTCGCCCAACGACATGCGATGACGCACGGCCTCAACGATCGCCCGACGCGAGCAGCACTGCTCGACCGTGCGCGCGGTCGGCGGGCCGTCGGCGTTGATGATGATGTGCCCGGCCTCAAGCGCTACGCCGTCGACACCCAGGTAGACCTCGCCGCCCAGTACTGCCCCACCACCCACGCCGGTGCCGATCCACAGGGCGAGCATGTCGGCCTCGCCTCGCACGGCGCCAAGTCGCTGCTCGGCCAGGGCGGCGGCGTTCACGTCGTTGATGAGCACGGCCGGCACGCCCAGATGAGCGCGCACCATGTCTCCCAACGGCACATCCTCCCACCCAAGATTGATCGCGGCGGTGATGGTGTTGCCGACGACCGGCCCCGGCACGCCCAGGCCGATGGCGCTTGGCACATCGACACCGGCGTCCTGACAAGCCTCGCGCACGGCGGCGGCGATGGCGCGGGCGGCCTCGCCGGGGTCTTTGGGCGTGGCGATCTTGTGGCGCGCGACGACGCGGCCCATGCTGTCGATCACACCCGCGCGCAGGCCGGTCGCGCCGACATCGACGCCGACGAGTTGGGTAGCAGGTTGGGTGGGTGGTGTTGCCATCAGATCAACCGGGCATTCAGCGTGGTGGCATCGATGCCGATCATTAGAGCGTGCGGGCCGACGGCGAACATGGTCGAGCCGCTGCCTGTGATGTGGACCGGGGCTTCCCAGTGCTCCACAAAGGCGACGCGCAAACTCCCCAACTCGGGACGCACCGATTCGGCGGCGGGCGCAAGGTCATTGAACAGCGCGGCCACCCGTGGCGATTGCATCGCCAGCGAACGCACCTCCATCTCTCGCAACGGCCCGGGTTGGAAGCCATCGAACGCCTGGTACACCTCGCCCGTCGCACAGCCGAACGGCGGAATCGCCAGCGTGACCTCGATCGGCTCGCTCGGCACCGCCAGCCGGTCGATCGTTTCGCCGAACCCGCTCACGATCGCTGGTCGAGGCGGGGCGTCCAGGCTCGGGTGGGCATCGTCGATGAAGAAGGCGATATCGCTGCCCAGGGCCATCGCCAACTCACGCAGTTTCGCGGGGCCAAGGTTCAAGCCCAGCAACGCCTCGCCCGCGCGCAGCACGGCTGCGGCATCGCTGCTGCCACCACCAAGCCCACCGCCGTCGGGGATGCGCTTGCGGATGGTGATGCGCAGCGGGGCGTCGGCCCCGAGCAAGCGGGCGGCCCGATACGCCAGGTCCTTTTCCACCGGCCACGCCACCGGCTCGCCCGCGTGGACGGGCGCGTCATCGGCCCAGCGGGCGTCGAGCGTTGGGCCCGTCAGGGAGCGATCGACTTCGACCGCCACCTCATCGTGCAGGTCGATGGCGTGCATCCACGAGCAGATGCGGTGCCAGCCCAGGCGCGGGCCATCGCGCTCGGCCGGCGCGACGGCCAGGGCCAGGTTCAGCTTCGCAAAGGCTCTCAGGCGAAGGGCGGGCATCGCCCAAGCCTATCGACCATCTGGAGCCCCACGCCCGTACCATCGGCCATGGCAACCGTCGGCGACCTGCTCAACGCTCTGGAGACCTTCGCCCCCCTGCGGTACGCGGGCGGCTGGGACAACGTGGGCCTCATCGTGGGCTCTCGCAAGCAGCCCCTGGCCGGCCCGGTGCTGCTGACCATCGACATGGCCCCCGACGTGCTCGAAGAAGCCCGGACCGTGCGGGCCTCGGCCATCCTGGCGTACCACCCGCCCATCTTCCACCCCATCAAGAGCCTGACCGACGAGACGGCCATGGGCAAGATGCTGCTCGACGCCGTGCAGGCCGGCATGGCCGTGGTCAGCCCGCACAGCAGCCTGGACGCCGCACCGGGGGGCATGACCGACTGGCTGTGCGAGGCCATCAGCGGCTCGAAGACCGAGGGCGCTATCGCCGGCGACGTGCGCGCCCTGACCCCGCATATGGAGCGGCCGCACAGCCGCGAGATCAAGATCGTCACCTTCGTGCCCCATAAGGACGCCGACCAGGTGCGCAACGCACTGGCCTCCGCCGGCGCGGGCATCATCGGGGCGTACACGGCCTGCTCCTTCGGCGTCGGTGGCGCGGGCACGTTCTTCGCCGACAACGCGGCCAACCCCGTGGTCGGCGAGATCGGCCAGCTCGAGCGCGTCGAAGAACTCAGGCTGGAAATGGTCTGCTCGCGGGCGGCCCTGCCCATCGCCATGGAAACCCTCCGGCAGTTCCACCCCTACGAAGAACCCGCCGTCGACCTGTACGAGCTGCTACCCGAGCCCGTGCGCCACGCCGGCGCGGGGCGGCGCCTTGTGCTCGACCGCCCGGCCACGCCCGCCGAGATCGCCGACAGGCTCAAGACCTTCCTGGGCATTCCGGCCGTCAAGGTGGCGGCGGTGGACAACGACGTGCATACGCCCGTGCGCACCGTTGGCGTGCTGCCGGGCGCTGGGGCGTCGCTACGGCACGCGGCCCTCGACGCGGGCTGCGACTTCTTCGTGACCGGCGAGATGACCCACCACGAAGCTCTGGAACTACTCCGCAAGAACTGCGGCGTGCTGCTGGCCGGCCATACGAATACCGAGCGCGGCTACCTGCCGAGGTTGCGCGACCGCCTTAGTGACTTGATGCCCAAGGTCGAATGCGTGGTGTCGACGCGGGATCGGACGCCGTTTACATGGATGTGAGGGGGAAGGCATTAGGGATTGGGGATTAGGCATTGACACTGATGTCATTCTTCAAACCCATGCCTAATCCCCAATCCCTAATGCCTTCCCAAGAAAACAGCCCCGCGCCGTGATTACCACGACGCGGGGCCGGTGCAGGGGGATGCGGCCACTACTGCCCAGACGTGGGCCCACACGGGCCCGTGTGTCGGCTGGGCACGGCCTAAGGCCGATGGCCGAACACCAACACTGTCCATTCCACACCGCTCGCTGCCCACCTTTGCAGGCCGTGTTTGAGCCGGTGGGGCTGCCCGGGGGCCGCACGACCCGCCCAGGCGATGCCCGCAGCCCGGCCTTCTGGTACGATCGCCGATGCCAGGCCCACACGCCCCCCACATAGCCATCTATCCGGGCTCGTTCGACCCCATAACATTCGGGCACCTGGACGTGATCCGTCGCGGCCGGACCCTGTTCGACGAGTTGATCGTGGCCATCGGGAACAACCCTAGCAAGCCCCAGCTCTTCACCGCCGAGGAGCGAGCAGGGATGGCCCGCACGCTGGTCGCCGAGGTGTGTGCCCAGGAGCCCCAGCACGGCCCGGTGCGGGTCGAGGTGTTCACTGGGCTCACGGTCGACTACGCCGTCGAGCGCGGGGCGGCGGCGCTGCTCAAGGGCGTGCGAAACCTCTCGGACCTGCAATACGAGGTCCAGCAGGCCGTCACCAACCGCCAACTGGCCGGGCTCGAGACGGCCTTCATGGTGGCCGGCGAGAGCTTCGCGTATATCAGTAGCAGCCTCATCAAGCAGATCGCCGCGATGGGCAAGGACCCCGGCGTGCTGGCGAGCATGGTGCCCCAACTGGTCATCGACGCCATGTGGGCTAAACGCGACGACCCGCTGCTGGCGCGGCTGCGGGCCGATCACGACCCCGCGAATGCCGAGAGTTGAACGGCCGGATGGTGCCCCTGACAGGAAGATGGTCGGGCTTGCCGCTTGATCGGGGTCATGGCATGACCCACCATTGACTTACCATGCTCGCAGCGATGCCCGGTCGGCTTAGGAGCTTGAAGATCAACGGTGTGCGCCGATGGCTGGTCGTCGGCGGCTTTTCGTTGATCGTGCTGCTGACGCTGGGTGGGGTGGTGGCCTTCTCGCTCTCCGAGCAGGCGCCGGCGTGGTGGCGCACCGTCCACACCCAGGACCCGCGCACCCAACAGACGGCCATCGCCATCGAGAACGGCCTGTGGAACGCCCTGTACCAGCGGCGCGAGCCCGGGCAGGAACGCTGGCATGTCTGGGTGAGCGCCCAAGATGCCAACGCCTGGCTCAACACCACCATGCGAGACTGGGTGGCCTCGCAATGGGAACTGGTCGGCTGGCCCAACGAGCTCGAAGAGGTCCAGGTCGAGTTCATGGACGGGCTCATCGCCATCGGCTTGCGCGTGCGCATGCCCGACGGCGTGCGCTATGTGTCGGCCGTGGTCGAGCCCATCATCGACCCCGACGGCGCGCTCTGGCTGCCCGCCCGCACGGTGAGCGTGGGCCGCCTCACCCTGCCCGCGGGCGTGCTGCTCGACTATCTGCGTCGCAATCAGGAGGAGTACGTGCCGCCCGCGTTGCTCACGTTGCCCGAGACCGAGGCCATCTTCCTGGCCCTCGAGGGCAAGGCCCCGCTCGTCGAGAACGCTTCGCAATCCTTGGGCGACGGCCGCCGTGTGCGGCTGATCGCCATGCGGCCCGTGGGTGCCCGGCTGGAACTCTGGTGCATGACGAGCGTGGACGAATCGGGGGACGACGGCGATGACCTTCGCCGCGTGCGGGCCCAGAGCCCCGCCGCGACGGCCTTTGAGCGTGAAACCCTGGGGCCGGGCTGAGCCACTTCCCCTACACTGTGGGCTCATGAGCGATACCGCCACCGATCAAACGCCCGGCCAGACGCCCAGCAGCCCGCACGCCGACAACGAGTTCGTGCGCCAGCGACTGGCCAACCGCGACGCCGTCGCGGGCATGGGCCTCAAACCCTACGGCGTGCGCGAGGACGGGCTGATTGACCTATCTGGCGCGCACGAGTTGTACGACGCCAACGCCGACGCGGCCCACCAGGCCGCCGAAGCCGAGCGCAAGGCGGCGCTCAAAGAAAACCCCGAGGCCGACCCGCCGCCGGCGACTGACAACCGCCCTCGCGTGCGCGTGGCCGGGCGCGTGGTGCTGCACCGTGACAACGGCAAGCTGGTCTGGCTCAACCTGCGCGACTCGACGGGAGACTTGCAGGTGGCCGTCAGCAAGCGCGATTGCGCCGAGGCGGGCTTTACCCTGGCCAAGCACACCGATCTGGCGGACATCATCGTGGCCGAGGGGCCGCTGATGAAGACCAAGGCCGGCGAGTTGACCGTGTGGGCCAGTGATCTCAAGCCCGGCGCCAAGGCCATCGAGCCGCCGCCCGAGAAGCACGCGGGCCTGAGCGACCCCGAGGCTCGCTTCCGTCGGCGTTACGTCGATCTTTGGAGCAACCCCGAGGCCATGGCGCGGCTTGTGCTCCGCGGCAAGATCGTGCGCGACGTGCGCGCGTTCATGGAAGAGCGAGGCTTTGCCGAGGTCGAGACGCCCGTGTTGCAAGCCCAGGCCGGCGGGGCGGCGGCCAAGCCCTTCGTGACGCACCTCAACGCGCTGGACATGGATCTGTCGCTGCGCATCGCGCCCGAGTTGTATCTCAAGCGGCTGCTCGTCGCCGGCATGTCGCGTGTGTTCGAGATGAGCCGGAACTTCAGGAACGAGGGCCTCAGCCGCCGCCACAACCCCGAGTTCACGTCGATGGAGGCCTACCAGGCCTTCGGCGACGCCCACACCATGCTCGAACTTGCCGAGAGCCTCGTGCGTCGCCTGGCCGAGATGGTGTGCGCCGACCCGGCGTACAAGGGCCTCTACCCCGACGCGACGACCACCGCCATGCCGTGGGAAGGGCTTGCCATCAACTACGCCGACCCGTTCGTGCAAGTGGAGTATGGCGACCTGTTCGAGAAGGCCGTGGGCTGCTCGATGTTCGACGAGGCCGCCGTGCGCAAAGCCGCGCATGAGTCCAGCGATGCCGCGACGACCGATCACTGGCTGCTGGTCGATCGGCTGTTCGAGGACAAGGCCGAGGCGTTGATCGACTCTGCGCGCCCCACCTTCGTGCTGCACTACCCCAGCGCCACCAGCCCGCTGACACGTCCGCTCGATGATCGCCCCGAGCTGGCCGGCCGGTGGGACCTGTTCATCGCGGGCATGGAGATCGGGCCGGCGTACACCGAGCTGAACGACCCGCATATCCAAGAGGCCAAGTTCCGCCAGCAACTCCAGGGCGCGGCGGCCGACGACAACACCTTCCGCACGCTGGACGAAGACTTCCTGCGCGCCCTGCGCGTGGGAATGCCGCCGGCCGGCGGCATAGGGCTTGGCATCGATCGATTGGCGATGCTGCTGACCAGTGGGGCGAGCTTGCGGGAGGTGATCCCGTTCCCGTTTATGCGGCCGGAAGCGTAGACCCAACGAGCCCGTCGCTCGCGCGAGAGGCTCGTGCTCACGCCGGCAGCAACAACCCCCCACTCGCCCACCCCAACTCTCCATCGAGCGACGCCAGCAGGCCCGAGATCGGCGTGCTCGACTCGAGCAGCACCGCCAGCGGCCCATCGCCGGCGCGGTCGCGGACGGCCTGGATGCCGTCGATCTCGAGCGATCGGAAGCCCTGGGCGTTGATCTGGATGTTCTGCACCACCTCGATGCCGGTCAGGAACACGAACCGTACGGTCACGGTCGCCGTGGTCATCGCCGTGTTGAACAGGCCCAATCGCAGGAATGATTCGGTACTCGCGGGGTCAAAATCTCCCAGTGAGAACGCGAGGTTGCGTGCCGCGGCCCCCGGCGCGCGGCCGCTGACGCTCTCGGCATCGGTGCTCTGCACGAACTGCACCACGCCCGAGCCGCTGGTGAACTCATAGCGATAGCCCAGCGCGCTCGGCAGCACGAGCGCTGCGGTGGCTCCCACGGGCACGAAGCGATCCGAACGCGTCTCGTTGCCCATCGCCGTCGTCCGCACCAGCGTCAGGCGCGCCGTGGTCGTGCCGGGGTTGAAGACCAAAATCTCGGTCGTCGAGCCGGGCAGGTCGGCCAGCGGCACGGTGTTGGAGGCCGGCAGGTTGCCGGGCGTCCCAAGGGCCGTCCAGCCCACGCCGGCCACGCCGTCGAAGTGCGACAGACCCGCGACGATGCCGTCGTGGTCGGCCTGATCGGCGGGGTCGAGCGCCTCGCTGGTGATGATGACGCCGAACGCGCCGGCGGGCAATGCGGCGATGTCGGTGACATTCAGCCCGCCGCGCGCCTCAGCACGCACGATCTGCGTCAGGCGCGACTGCCCCGAAGTGGTGACAAAGGCGATCGTCACGCGGGCGTCGTGGTCGTTGGGGTTGAACAACACGAGGAAGTCCGAGATATTGGCCGCCTTCTCGACGCGCGGGAAGTGCCACGTCGCGTTGGTCTGGCGCGTGAAGTCCTCCGATGTCGTGATGCGCTCCCCGTTGAACTCGTCGGCGTGCTCGAGCGCGGCACCCAGCGGCGCGGTCGAGCCCAGCACGATGGCGTAGGGCTCGAAGAGCAGGATGTCGCGCCCCGAAGCCTCGTCGGTGGCGAACACGCCGTCACGCGCCAGGTCGATGGCCACGCGCGCGCCCGGCTCGATGACGCGATCGACGGCCACCACGTCGCCGTCGCGACCCAGGCCATCACGCTCGTATCGCAGCGTGAGCGTGAATAGTTGGGCGCTGTCGCTGGGGTTGGTGATATACACCGTCTGGTCGATCTCGAACGAGGCGAAGCCCTCGGGGTAGTATGCCACCTCATCGAACCCGCCCGTGCTGACGGCCATGTCATACGTCGCGGCGGCGGAACTGATGATCTCGATGCTGTAGAACTGGTCGGTGGCCGAGATGCCCAGGCCCGTGATCGTGTCGGCCGTGGTCATCTCGCTCACGAGAAGGCCCTGCGAATCCCACAGTCGCAGCGTCACGGGTTGGTCGGCGGAGATTCGAAAGTCGAGCAAGCCGCCGCCGTTCGCGTCGACCCAGTGCAAGCCTGGGCTGGCCGGCGAGGCGCTGCCCGACGCGACGCCCGAGCCGGTAAAGGGGCTCAGCGCAATCGACGTGCCCAGGCCGGGCCAGCGCATGGCGTCGACCTCCCAGCCGATGTCTTCGAGGGCCGCGAAGTCGAGGGGCGTGAGCAGCTTGCGCGTGCCGCGGGTGAAGGTCGGGTCCATCGCGGTTTCCTGGCCGCCGCTGGTCAGGCCCTCGCGCCAGTGGGCGCGATCGTCGTTGTCGAGTTGGGTATCGCTGCTGACGGCCATCGCCGCCGCCCCCATGAACTCGCCGCTGGGTGAGATCAGGTTGGCAAAGGCCGGATTGCCGTCGGTGAAGCCCAGCACATGGAACATCTCGTGCAGCGCGACGGAGTAGAAGTCGTGCTCGTTGCCGGCCAGGCCCTCGGTGGTGGTGCCGAAGTGCCAGTTGGTATCGGTGTCGAAGGCGATGCTGCCGCCCCACAGGCTGGTGTCGCTCTGGCCGGCTTCGGGCCCGGTGGCACCGCTCTGGCCGCGACCCTCGATGGCCAGCAGGAACGACCCGCTGCCGCTGGCCTGGAACCCGCCCGCGCCGCCCAGGCCAAGCGTCTGACCGCCCAGGTCTCGTCCGCCCACGAACAGCAGCAACTCATCCTCGTCGACGACGGGATTGGTCACCTCCGCCGCGAGGCCCGTGGCCGGGTCGTTGAACTGCAACCGCCAGTTGTTCCCCCCGCCGGGGATGCTCGCCGTCAGTGAGTCGTTCATCAGCGATCCCAGATTGTCGTCGGACGCCTCGATGACCTCCCGTCGCCCGGCGTCGACG
>CAYGTM010000032.1:0-11842 GCA_964352795.1 uncultured Phycisphaera sp. | reverse complement strand
GCTCAAGCCGATCAAGCGCGTGCCCATGCGGGCGAATGACCTGGACGACGACGCCCGGCTCAAGCCCCAGCGCGACAAACGGAAGAAGGCCGAGGCCAGGGCCAAGCGCATCGAGAAGGACATCATCACCGACGAGGGCGAAGCCGACGACGAACTCGAAGAAGAGTACGACGAGGACTACGACGAAGAGGATGCCGACGAGGAGGAGTACGAGGAAGAGCAGGAGTACGACGACGACGAAGAAGAAGAAGAAGACGACGAGGACGAAGGCCCCGGCGCGCCGCAGGTGTTCAGCGAAGACCGGCTGCGCGAGAAGATCAGCAAGATGCCCGTGCTCTTCGCCCGTGACAGTCGCAGCGTGGCCAAGGAAGAAGACCTGCGGGACTTGCAGGGCGTCGAGCTCGAGGGCTACCGATTCCCGAGCGTGAGCCTGCTCGAAGAGCCCGAGGTGGGCTTCAACGACAAGCTCGACGAGATCGTGCGCGAGGGGGCCGAAGCGCTCGAGCGGGCGCTGCACCAGTATCGCATCAAGGGGGAGGTGGTTGGCATCGAATCGGGTCCGGTGATCACGCTGTACGACGTTCGCCTCGCCCCGGGCACGAAGGTGAGCCAGGTGAACGCGGTGAGCAGCGACATCGCTCGAGCACTCAAGGCCGTCAATGTGCGCATCGTGGCCAACCAGGCCGGACGAGACACGGTGGGCATCGAGGTGCCCAACCCGACCAAGGAGAAGGTGCGCCTCAAGGAACTCATGGGGCGGCCCGAGAAGTTCCAGGGCATGAAGCTGCCCATGTTCCTGGGCAAGGACGCGTCGGGCGAGCCGTTGATCGTCGACCTGACGAAGATGCCGCATGTGCTGATCGCCGGCACCACGGGCAGCGGTAAGAGCGTGTGCATGAACACGATCATCATGTCGTTCCTGTACACCAAGAAGCCCAACGAGCTTCGCCTGGTGCTGGTCGATCCGAAGATGGTCGAGATGAGCCAGTTCAAGGACATCCCGCACCTGATGTGCCCGGTGGTGACCGAGATGCACAAGGCGGCGGCGATCCTGGAGTGGGCCGTCACGAAGATGGACGAGCGGTACGAGCTGCTGGCCGAGGCGGGTTGCCGGGACATCTCAAGTTATAACGACCTTGATTGGGAAGAGATCAAGGAACGCCTGGGCCACGAGACCGACGAGCAGGCCGCCCGCGTGCCGCGCAAGCTGCCGTACATGGTGTTCATCATCGATGAACTGGCCGACCTGATGATGACCAACAAGGAGGTCGAGGGCGCGATCGTGCGCATCGCGCAGAAGGCACGTGCAGTTGGCATCCACCTGATCCTCGCCACGCAGCGGCCGCAGGCGAACGTGGTGACGGGGCTCATCAAGGGCAACATGCCATGCCGCATCACGTTCAAGGTGTCGAGCGGGCTGGATAGCCGGATTATTCTGGACCAGAAGGGCGGCGAGTTGCTGCTTGGGCAGGGCGACATGCTGTTCCTGAGCCCGAGCAATCACAAGCTGATGCGAAGCCAGGGCACGCTGGTGGACGACATCGAGATCCGCCGCGTGGTGAAGTTCGTGCGAGAGGTCTCGGGGCCGACGTTCGAGCGGCAGATCATGCAGCTTGGCCAGCCCGAGGGGTCGCTGAGTGACGAAGATCGATTATTACATAGTGAGAACAACAACTCCGCCAGTTTGCGGCGGGCGCTCAAGGATCCGTTGTTCGATCGTGCTGTGGACATCGTGCTCGAGAGCAAGCGCGGCAGCGTGAGTTTGTTGCAGCGTCGCCTGGCGATCGGGTACACGAGGTCGTCGAGGCTGATCGACCTCATGGGCATCGCCGGGGTCATCAGCGACCACAAGGGGAGCGTGGCCCGCGACGTGAAGATCACGGCCGAGGAATGGGCGGCGATGAAGGAACTGGCCGCCCGCGACGCGGCCCAGGACCCCGATGACAACGACCTGGCTGGCTTTGAGGACGAGCCGTTCGACGATGAGACGGGCGTCGAAGTGGTCGGGCAACTCGAAGACGAAGATGGGGACGAAGAGGTAGACGACGACGAACTCGAGGAGGACGAAGACGAGTTCGACGACGAAGAGGCCGACGAAGACGAGGAGTACGAAGAGGAAGAAGATAGTGAAGAGGAAGACGATGAGCAGGACGATGAGCAGGACGAGGAAGAACTCGAAGACGAAGACGAGGAACCCCCCTTCGAGCCCGATCCGCCCAAGGCCAATCGCACCCGGCGACGCTAGCCTCTCGCCCCCATGAGCCAGAATGCCGATCAGCGTTTCTACGGCCCGGTCATTGCCGCCGCCTGCACCATCACGCTGGTGGCCAGCGCGCCCGGGCAGACGGTCGTGGTCAGCCAGTTCAACGACTCGTTCACCTCGACGCTCGGGCTCACCGCAACGCAGTTGAGCAGCGCGTACCTCGTCGGCACCGTCGTTGCGGCGTTGCCGTTGACATTCGTGGGGGCCGTGGCCGACCGCTTCGGCCCCCGGCGCGTGATGTTCGTGATCGCGCTCTTGTTCGGCGGGGCGTGCATCGCGGCGGGGCAGGCGCGCTCGCTGCCGGTGCTCACGCTCTGCTTCTTTGGCCTGCGTTTTCTGGGTCAAGGTTCTTTGTCGATGCTCAGCGGGCACATCCTGGCGTTGTGGTACGAGCGCAAACTAGGCACGATCAATGGCCTCAAGATGGTCTTCGCGCAGGGAGGTTTCGCGCTCACGCCGTGGTTGGCCATCGGGCTGATCTCGTGGCTGGGCTGGCGCGGGGCGTACGCGGCGCTGGGCATTCTGGTGTGGATCGTCGTGCTGCCCCTGGCGGCATTCGTGTTGCGTGATCGGCCGGAAGAGAAGGGCCAGCGTCTCGACGGAGACGTGGTGCCGGTCGTCGGCGATGCTGAAATGAAGGCCCAAGACCCGAAGCACCCCGATGTCGCTTTCACGCTCAAGCAAACATTGGCCACGCGCGCGTTCTGGATTCTCGCGGGGGCCACGGTGCTCAGCGGCTTCACGGGCACGGCCCTGCTCTTCCACGCTCAGCCGCTCCTGATCGCGCGGGGCCTGGCCCCCCAACTGTCGGCGGCGATGAGCATGAGCTGGGCCCTATCGGTCGCCGCGCTCGTGCTGCCCGTGGGGTATCTGGCCGATCGCGTACCGCCGCGCGGGCTGCTTGCGATCGCCGGCGTGCTGATGGGCGCGAGCCCCGCGCTTGTTATTTTCGCCGACTCGGCGGTCTTGTTATGCGTGGCGATGGCGCTGTACGGCATCGCGATGGCCATCGGCACGGCGGTGGGGGTGCCCACCATCGCCCGCTACTTCGGCCGCCGACACCACGGTAGCATCCGCGGGTTTCTTACTTTTCTGGCCGTCGCCGGCACGGGCCTGGGCCCGGTCGTGCTGGGTGTCAGCATCGACCAGACCGGCTCGTTCACCGCCGGTCTGCTGCTGTGCGTGGGGCTGGCGATGGTCTTGGCGGTGGCGAGTCTATCGCTCAAAAGGCCGCTGGCACCGGGGGCTGCTCCGACCGAGCCGGTGGCATAAGGACCCCGTTTTCAGGTCTTGAACGCAACGGCCGTCAGGGCGGAGTCTTGGCGAGCGTCTCTCGCTGAAACTTCCCATCCCCGATTCCCAATCCTTCAGGCAAGGCCACGAAAGGAAAGGAATCACCCCATGCCCTGTATCGCCGCGCCGCCGCTGACCGCGCCCGCCACCATCGAGAGCACCCCAGCGCCCGCCCGCCGCCGCTGCGTGAGCAAGTCCTGCTCGAAGCTGGCCACCAGCCCCAGCCGAGGCCTGGCCATCATCACCAGTGTCGCCACCACCCTCGCCCTCATTCTTGCCATGCTGCAACTTGCCGACGGCCAGCCCGGCCGCGACGCGGGCAACACCCTCTTCCTGGCCGCCGCCTTCAACTTGCTCTTCACCGCCCTCTACGCGCCGCTCGTGGCCCTGTTCACCCTCCGCAGCGGTTTCTTCAAGGCCATCGGTGCCCTCTTCACCACCATCGCCACCGGCCTGGCCTACACGCTCGGCCTGCTTTTCATCAGCGTGGTGCTGCTCGTGGCCCTGTCCAACGTCTTCGGGTGAGCACCCCCACGCCCGGGCACCCGCTCGTGGTCGAGAACGCCCCGGGCCCCCCATACACTGTTCCGTGCCCGAATCATCCACGAACAACACACAGCCGGTTGGGCCCCCCACACCCAGCGCTCACATCCGCGACATCTTCAAGCGTGATGGCGTGACCGCCAGCTTCGAGTTCTTCCCCCCCAAGAACGCCGACAGCGCCGAGAGCCTCTACGCCGCCATTAGCGAGCTCGTGCCCCTGCGTCCCAGCTTCGTCTCGGTAACGTACGGTGCTGGTGGCTCCACCCGTGAGCTCACCCGCGAACTCGTGCTGCGCATCCGCCGCGAGACGCCCCTGCACCCCATCCCCCACCTCACCGGCGTGTGCCACACGCCGGGTGAGGTCGAGTCGATGCTCGAGGGCTACGCCAAGGCGGGCGTGCGGAACATCATGGCCCTGGGCGGCGACCCACCGCTGGACGCGGGCGCGCGCAACGGGACGGGCGGCGGTGGGGGCGACGACCCCTTCGCCCACTTCCGCTACGGCGCCGACGTCGTCCGCGCCATCCGCACCTACAGCGACACCCACCTGGGCAAGGACCGCGCCTTCGGGATCGGCGTGGGCGGCTACCCCGAGGGCCACGCCGCCACGCCCAACCGCTTGAAAGAAATGGACCACCTCAAGGCCAAGATCGACGCCGGGGCCGACTTCATCATCACCCAGTTGTTCTTCGACAACCACGACTTCTACGACTTCCGCGAGCGCTGCGACCTGGCCGGCATCCGCGTCCCCATCGTCGCGGGCATCATGCCCATCACCAGCACCAAGGGCATGGGCAAGATGGCCGAGCTCGCCGCCGGCAGCCGCTTCCCAGCGCCATTGCTGCGCGCCCTGCGGCGGGCCGACGACGCCCCCGAGTTCGTCCGCCGTGTCGGGCTGCACTGGGCCACCGAGCAGTGCCGCGATTTGCTGGACCACAAGGTCGCCGGCCTGCACCTCTACACGCTCAACAAGAGCACCGCGACGCGGGAGATCTACCGCACGTTGGGAGTCCGGGACTCTCGGGCGTTGGCGTAGAATCGACCACCAGTATCTCGAACGCTGGTCGTGGGGGTCAACATGCTTGACGTTGGATGATCCTGCTGATGGGGCTGCTCGCGTTGGCGGCCCACCGACCAAGACGCAGAAGGAAGCCACCAGACGGCAGATCGATTCGCTCAGGGCGCAGCTCGACACCCTGCAAGATCGCGAACGCGCCCTCCGCCAGATACGCTCATGACCACCTTGCCCTCGCGCAGCTCGGGCACGAGCACGCGCTCAACGAATGCCTCGAAGAGATCACCGTTGACCGCGCCGTCCACGACCATCGAGCAGCGCATTGCGTCGATCCCCTGTGCTGCCGGCATCCACGCCTCTCTCCCGGCGCGTTCATGGGTTCGCGATCAGGCGAGCGCACACACCCGCAAAACGTCACCGCACTAACGCCGAACGGCCCTAGATAATGACTAGGGGTGATCCAGCGGTCGGAGCGGCCCACGATGGTCTCGACCATGCCCGGCACCCGTTGCCTCGCTGTGGAGGGCGTCGCTGTCCCAGAGGCAGCCGTTGGTGCTCGATCCGCCGATGAGGAAGAGGGCGGTAGCGGTTGCCAAAGCGGTGAGGGCAGTGAGGATCGTGCACGCCAGGCAGAACGATACGGGTTTCCACGGAGGCGGTTCGATCCGGGTGCGGCAGCGAGGGTATCAAGGGGGGGGTCGGCTGCGAACTCTGGAGAAACCGCGGTCCTGCCATTTTCACTTGAGTTCTTCTTGTGTTTGGGTTGGCGCCGTGACCAATAAACCTCGCATGAATTCGGTTCGCAGGGTTTGATCGTGTTGCACTGGTGAGCGAAGGTTGATAAGGTCTACTCGTCAGGCGAGACACCGAGTCTCCCGGCCGATCGAAATCAATGTTGGTGCTGCGATCCCCGTGCTGGGGGGCGCTGGAGGACACCATGCCTGATCGTCGCCGTACTGCAATGACCCTCTTGATGGCTGCTTCGGTCTTTGCTCTACCAGCCGGCCTCCTGGCACAGAACCAGGACGGCGGACCTTCCGCATCGAAGATTCAGAACAAGACCGAGCGCGAGTTACAACTCGAACGGCTCATGGCGGCTCGACCCGCCGAGCGGAAGATCGTGTTTTCGGGCTCGAACCGCTTGTCGTTGTTCTCGAAGCGGCAACCATTCTTTGAGTCGGCCTCGGCCCGGGGGTATACCGAGGGTCAGCTTCGCGATGCCCGGGTGGTCCAGTTCCAGGCTGCCCGAGGTGCCGATGCGGGTGGCGGGGTGAATCCGAGCACGGGCTCGGTCGTGAGCCACCCCACGCTCGGCCGTGTCGTCATCAATCGCAAGGTTTTGGCACCTTCGGATCCGAAGGCAGCCAACCCGCGCATCATTCTGCCGGATCAGTTTCTGATATACGGCCCGAGTTCAATCGCGAACCCGAGCGCGTCTAAGCCCAAAGATTTTGGTACGGCCAGTGATCCCGGTGACTCGGGCAAGCCCGGTTCGGGCGGCGACTCTGGCTCGGGGCCCAAACTGTATCTGGGTATCGCGGGCCATTGGGTGGACACGGAAGCCAACCCCAACGTGGCATGGAGCGAAGTGTACGACTTTGGTCCCACGGCTATGAACTACCGGTGGCTCACGCAGGGTGAGGTGAGGATCAGAGCGGCCCGCCTGTATGGCGACCCGGAGCGAGGCAGACAATACGCTTGGGCAAATGTCAATCCCAGAACATCAACCTACGAGTTGATGTACGACCGCAGGTCGGGTCGCGACGCGCTCAACGCATGGGTGGCCGATGCGAAGTCGGCGTTCGAGATTGTCATGGACGATGACCCACTCAAGGATACCGGCGGCCGGATGATCCAACTCGACAACGAGACACTGCACTTCCTAGGCTGGTATTGGGGTCGGTTCATGCAGGCCCAAGGGGACGGCCCGATTGCGCAATATACCAATATCGAGGACATACACGCTCACTCGGCTGCGTTCATCCCCTGGGGCGTCGCGTTCATGTCCGAGTTGCAGGCGGCGTATCCGAACGATAAGTTCGCGTGGTACAACCTTCCGGTGGCGCGGGACAGCCGTAACGTGGTGCTGCACGAAGATCCGACGCATCGGGATCACAACAAGCACCACCCGTGGACCGGCGACGCGTACGACCGCTTCGAGTTCCCCTCGGCGCCCGTGGGCACGTTCCCGTGGTGGTACGTCGATGAGGGGCTGCGGCCATTGCTGGATCAAGCTGACTATGTCGATGGCCGGCTATACGCTGGCCGACTCAACGCGGAGCAACGGCGGCCGTACTGGAACGGCCAGATGGAACGCGGGTTGGCCATCGCCGCCGACCTGGCGGAGCCCAAGCCCTACATGACCAAGATCTGGTTGGGCAATGTGTACTCCCCAACTACACTCCAGGATCCGGCGTTCATCCGGGACTTCTTCGCGGAGGCCGCAGCCAACTTTGTCGAACACGTTTCAGCCGATGAAGGCCGCACCCCATTCGAGTGCGCGTGTGAGTTGGCTGGCCAAGCCCCGGATGTGCTCTGGAACGACCTGATCGTTCGCGCCGCGTACGAGGCGGGCTATGGGGGGGCGCCGGTCACCGACCAACTCCGGCTCGTGAGCACCACGCCGGACTCCGGCAAACCCCATCGAACCATCGAAGTGAGGTTGCATGGCTCGGGGTTCGGCGACGGGATGGATGTCAGCGTATCGGGCGCGGGAGTGTCGGTCAGCCGCGTGACGGCGTTGAGCGAGACCGACATCCGAGCCACGCTGGACATCTCTCCGTCGGCGTCCATAGGGCCGCGTGACATCACGGTGACCCAAGGAAGCGAGTCGTGGACGCTCCCGGGCGCGTTCGAGGTATTCAGTTTGTCGAAGGGAGCCCCGGCACCTCGCGGCTTCATGAACTCAGGGAACGAGCGGCGCCCGGCGAGTGTGAGCAGTTGCGTCGGGCCCAGCCGACTCGAGCAGGGCGCTCGGAACATCACCGTGCGGTTGGCGGGACGGCACTTCCAGAACGGTTGCACGGTGACGGCCATCCCGCCGAAGGGTGGGGGAAGCGGCGTCACGCTCGGGGATACGACGACGCTCCTGGATAGCAACCGCATCGAGTTCCCGGTGTCCGTGAGCGGAACGGCCATGAAGGGCGATTGGACGATCCGCGTGACCAACCCCGACTCGCAGAGCGCCCAGGATTGGAAGTTGATGATCTATTGAGGTGAGGCGATCGGCGTGTGGGCGGGACGGATACCGTAGAACGCATCTCGTCGATCACCAGCGTCATCGTGGTCTAGCGGCCTTGTGGGGTCTTGCCGATCAGGCGTTCGCCGTGCCGCGCGGCCGCGCAATTCTTGTGAGTTTTCCACCGGCATCCATGCCTCCACCCAGACCCGTGCATGGGCCAGCGATCAGGCGAACGCAGACGCCCGCAAAGTGCCACCGCACAATCCTCAAACATCGCCAAAAAATGGCTTGGGATGCCTTAGTGGCCGGCTTCGAGGGCTCGGCCCACCGCATCCTGGATTGTGGAGTGATGCGTCCAAGGCAGGAAGTGGTCGCCGGCATCGATGGTGATGGCGTGGACCGATGCAGCATTGACAAACATCCGTTCCATATACGCGACGTTGGCGTAGGGCACGAGCCCGTCCTTGCGCCCATGCACGATGACCACGGGGCATCGCACCCGGTCAAGCACGCCGGCAAGCAGTTCGGTCTGTTCAGGAGCGGCGAAGATTTCCGCGTTGCTTACCCGTAACGCTTTGGAAAGCAGCGGGCTGAGCCCAGCGCCGGCATAGTTGAACCATCGCGGTCGCTCAAGGGACGGGTCGAGCGAGCCAGCAATGATGACAATCGCGCTCACGCGATCGGGAAAGTCTGCGGCGGCTCGGGCCACGATCGGCCCGCCCAGCGAATGGCCCACGAGCACCGGCCAGTGGCCGTCGTGCTGCACCAAAAGGGGCTCGAGCACCGCAGCTTGGGCCTCGAACGAGCGCATCGGCTTACCGCCGGTCTTGCCAAACCCTGGCCTGTCGATGCTGATCGATTCAACGCCCTCGATGCCCTCACGGACATACACCGCGAACGCGCCGGCGTCTCCGGGCGTGCCGTGCAGAAAGATAACCCGCCGCGCAAGTTCGTCGCCGCCTCGGACATACGAAACTTCGAGGCCGGTCTGGGTGATGGAGGCCCGGCGTTCGAGATCGGCGGTCGACATATTGGCTCCGCCAAAGGGTGAGCACGCCGGAAGGGCGAGAGCGAGAAGGAATAAACACACTACCCATGCCATGCGCGCCGTGGTGTAGCCCTGTTCGGGACTCATGTTCGGTTGGATGAGACGCCTCATGGCGAAGACACTCTCCACAGGCCGATCACGGTGGGGTTCAGGTGGAAGGACGTTGATTAGCCCCCACCCAGCGGATCCATCTCGAACTCTGGCGCGCGCGTGATGACCGTGCCGCAGCTCGCGCAGGTCCGGCCCTGTTCCGGCCCATTCCAGAAGTTGTCCATCGCCACATGCAGGTCGCGGTCGATGTGCTTGAGAAGGAACGTGGCTTCGTGGACCAGCGTGTCGCACTTGGGGCAGTACCAGCGCAGGGCGTCCGTGTGTGGGTTGCCCTTCTCATCGAAACCGCGGGGAAACTCGACGATCAGGCCGAGGGTGTCGGCCGGCCGCTGGGGGCGGTGGGGCACCCATCGCGGCAGCAGGAACAGCTCGCCCTCGCGCACGATCACGTTGTGCGGCTCGGAGCCATCGAGCGGTCGCACGCGGACGGCGATGTCCCCCTTGAGCTGGTAGAAGAGTTCCTCTGTCGCGTTGACATGGTAGTCGTTGCGCGTGTTGGGGCCCTTGGACACGAAGATGATCGCGTCACTGCTCTCGTGGAAGAACTGCTTGTTCATCACCGGCGGCGTGAACGCCTCGGGATGCTCGTCGATCCAGGCGAGGAGGTTGATGGTGGGGAAGGTGGTGGCGGCCTTCCGGGGGTCTTGTTTGGTGCTGTCCGTACTTGGCGTCACGTTGGCTTCCTCTCCGCATGATTGAGTTCAGGATCGTAGACCGCCGTGACATCAAGCCTCGCCTGTGTTCTCGCCCCATGCTCGGTCAATACTCCATGATGAGTGCCGATCACGAGACGCAGCACGCCCGCCAGTTCTTCAAGCGTCGGCATCAGTTGGTCAAACTCGCGGACGCCGGCGTCATCGCACGCGCACCCGGCCCGAGTAACGATACGCGCTCGGGTAGCCCCCATAGCCACGGGTGGTGGGGCGGTACGTCGAACGGGCGAAAGCCACGTTGGGGTTGTACATGTATGTCCCGGTTCGTGCGTTGACGCGGTAGGGCGAGGGCGAGCGGTACGCCATGCTGGGCTGGTAGGTGTTGCGTCCGCCGAAGCCGCTGTTGATGTGGCCCCTGCCGCCGATCTGGGTGTTGACGCGGGTGTTGAAATCAAGCGCGTACTGCGCTGCCACATAACTGGTGCTGACGGTCAGCATGGCGAGGCAGGTGAGCATGGCAAATGACTTGGTGGCCTTGTTTGTGTTGGAAGTTTTCCGCATCAGCGCACCTCCAGCAGCTTCGCGTCGCCGATCAGCGTCTCGTTGGGACCGATGCCCGCCTCGGGTTTGCCGTAGGCGCCATACGCGATCGCGGGCGGGACGGCGAGCTGCCACCAGTCACCCGGGCGCATCTTGCTCAGCAGTTCACGCACGCCGGGGGTCATGTCGCGCAGGTTCAACTCGGCTGACTGGCCCTCGCTAAAAGCAGTGCGCCGCAGAAGGTCACGACGACCGTCGCGCTTTCGCCCGCCGGATTCGCGCCTCTCACGACAGGGGCTCGTCAGAGAAGACCTTCGAGCCCTTCACGGCCTTCGCGTTTGACACTCCTTCTGCGGGCGGTGGCACGCGTGCTCACGCACGCTGCTCAGAGCGAGCGGGCACCGGCGTCAATGAAAAAGAGCGGCCCAAAGCTGCTCTTCCCAATGCCTGATGACTAGTGCCTTCTGCTTACGCCTTCGCGGCCATCTTCTCGGCCTTGGCCCGGGCGTCGTCGAGGGTGCCCACGTACATGAAGGCGCTCTCGGGCAGGTCGTCGCCCTCGCCGGCCACCAGACGCTCGAAGCTGTCGATGGTGTCTTCCAGGCTGGTGTAGATGCCCGGGAAGCCGGTGAAGACCTCGGCCACGTAGAACGGCTGGCTGAGGAAGCGCTCCATCTTGCGGGCCCGGCCCACGATGAGCTTGTCCTCTTCGCTGAGCTCGTCGACGCCGAGGATGGCGATGATGTCCTGGAGGTCCTTGTAGCGCTGCAGGATGCGCTGCACCTGGAGGCTGACGCTGTAGTGACGCTCGCCCAGCACGCTGGGGTCGAGGATCGTCGACGTACTGGCCAGCGGATCGACGGCGGGGAAGATGCCCTTCTCGGCAATCGAACGCTCGAGCACGACGAAGGCGTCCAAGTGAGCAAACGCCGTGGCGGGGGCGGGGTCGGTCAGGTCGTCGGCGGGCACATAGATGGCCTGCACCGACGTGATGGCGCCCTTGGCCGTCGAGGTGATGCGCTCCTGGAGCTGGCCCATCTCGGTACTCAGCGTCGGCTGATACCCCACGGCCGAAGGCATGCGGCCCAGCAGTGCGGACACCTCGGAACCGGCCTGGGTGAAGCGGAAGATGTTGTCCACGAAGATCATCGTCTCCGTGCCCGACGCGTCGCGGGCCTCGTCGGCCATGCGCAGG
>CAYGTM010000031.1:2807-11943 GCA_964352795.1 uncultured Phycisphaera sp. | reverse complement strand
CTCGTGGCCACGCCGGGCGCTCGGGCCGGGCGGGTGCTGGTGACACTGCTGGCCCAGGCCTGCCAGCAGAGTGGGGTCGTCCTCGTTCCTCCCCAGACGGTGACAGCCGGCAAGCTTGGCGAAGCCCTCGCGACAGCACCCCGGCCCGCCGGCGAGGTGCATCGCACGCTCGCCTGGCGGTTGGTGCTGGCCCACGCTCGGGCCGAGGTCCTCGCCGCCGTGCTGCCTCATACGGACGACCCGACTCGATGGGCCGATGAGTTGGCGAATGCCGCCGAGGAGCTGGCGCGCGGCGGGGTGCGGTGCAACGACGTGGCGCGGGCCGAGTTGCCGCCACTGGAGGATCCCATGCGTTGGCTTGCGATGGCGTCGCTCCAGCAGGAGTACAAGGCCGTGCTCGCGCGCGCGGGGCTGGTCGATCCGTCGTTGCACGCGATCGATGCGAGCGAGAACATCGCCACTGGGCTTGATGCCGTCGTGCTGCTTGGATGTGTCGACCTGAGCAACCTTGCTCGTCGTCTGTTGGAGCGCGTGCCTTGCGAGACGCACGCGCTCGTGTCGCTTGATGCCGGCTTGCAGGCCGACGGCGTGGCCGACGAGGCGTTTTGGCGTGAGGCGGAGATCGAGGTCGATCCGCGAGCCGTGTTCGTCACCGCCGGGCCCGAGGAGCAGGGTGCCCTGGCCGTGCGCGCGGCGGTGGACATGGGCACAAGCGCCATCGGGACGGCCGACGAATCCTTGGCCGGCGCGGTACGCAGGGCGGCCAAGGGGCATGGGCTGAGCGTGCATGTGGCGTGGGGCACATCGGCCGCGGCGGCCGGGCCGGGGCGATTGCTTGGTGACATCGGCCTGCTGCTGCGCGAGCGCGGCTATATGGCCATGGCGCGCGTGTTGCGCAACCCGGCGGTCATCGAGTCACTGGCCGCGATGGACCAGCGATTACTGCAACTGCCGCGCGTGCTGGACACCTACGAATCGGCGGCGCTGCCCACGTCCGCGTTCGGACCATTGCCCGTGGGCCATGAACGGGCCGAGAAGGCCCGAAGCATCGTTGCCCACGCGCGCAAGGCGGTCGTGCGCGCGCTCAGGCCGCTTCGTGGCAAGCCTCGACCCGTTCGCGAGTGGGCCGTGCCGATCGAGCGCGCCCTGATCGCGTTGCTCGAACCCGCTCAGGCTGCTCTGGGCGAGGCGTCGTTGGCCGCATTGGAAGCCATCGGCCAGGAGCTGCGCACGCTAGCGGCGATCCCCGAGGCGCTCGACGGGCAGGGTGTCGCGGCGCACGAGGCCATCTCGATGGTGCTCGCCCAACTCGCCCAGCGCGGCGCGGCGGCCGAGCCCGGCGGCGAGGATTTGGACGTGCTGGGCTGGCTCGAACTGCCGCTGGACCCCTCGCCCGCGATGGTGGTGATGGGCGCGCACGATTCCGCGTTGCCGGGCGCGAGCGCGCCCGGGCCGCTGCTCACCGAGGGCCTGCGGCGGGCGTTGGGCTTGCCCGGCGAGGCCCGACGCTTGGCGCGCGACGCGGCCATCATGGCGACGCTCATCGGCGGCGGGTATCGCGTGCGATTCGTGCTGGGCACGGTCAATGCCGAAGGCGATCCATTGCTGCCCAGCACGCTGCTGTTGCGCGGCTCGGGCGATGGTCCAGCCCGCGTGCTCCGGCGCGTGCGCGAGGCTTTCGACACCAGCCCAGCGACCGAAGCGCCGCAGGCGTGCGGCTATCGGGTCGGCGTGATGCGCGACGCACCACCGATCGCCAGCATGAGCGTGACGAGCTTCAAGATGTATCTCGAGAGTCCGTACCTGTTCTACCTGCGGCACGCCCTGAAGCTGCGCGAGGTAGAGCCAACGCCGCTCATCGCCCGACTCGAGGCCAACACCTTCGGCACGCTTCTGCACGAGGCTTTGCGCCGCTTTGCCGGCTATCCGGATACGCGCGACATTCTCGATGAGGGAGAGATCCGCCGACTCATGCATGCGGCGCTCTGGGAGGCCACCGAAGAACTGACCGGCACGACCCGCACGGCCACGACGCTCGCGCAGATCGACGCGGCCGAGCGCCGGCTGGCGGCGCTGGCGAAACTCGAAGCCTTTCGCCGGCAGGACGGCTGGCGGACGATCGAGGTCGAGTGGAGCCCGCCCGAGCCCCCGATGCTGGGCCGCACCGGGGTGCTCCTGCGGGGCAAGATCGATCGCATCGATTGGAACGAAGAGCACAAGCAACTCTCGCTGCTGGACTACAAGACATCGGACCAGAGCACCACCCCCGACACGGCCCACCGCCGGCGTGACGGCACCTGGCGTGACCTGCAACTACCGCTCTACGAGGTGTTGGCGCGACCCATCGCCGCCGAGCGTGAGGTGGAGGTCGCCCCGCGATTGGGCTACATCACGCTGGGGCCAAGGAATGCGAAGGTGGCCGAAGCCGCGTGGGACCTGGACGCCGTCCAGGATGCCCAGAGCCGCGCGATGGACATCGCCACCAGCGTGCGGAGCGGCCTCGAAGCGATGGCCGACCTGGGCGAGCCCAAGCACGATGGCCCGCTCACGCGGCTGGCGGGCGTGGGCATGTTGCTCGACCCCGAACACATGGAACCGCGTGCTGGGAGCAGATCGTGAACGCGCCGGCGACCACGCACAATGCCTTCGAGGTCGTCATGGCCTCGGCGGGCACAGGCAAGACCTTCGAGCTCACCAACCGCATGGCCGGGCTGCTGGCCCGGGGCGTGCCGGTCGAACGCATTTTGGCGGCGACATTCACGCGCAAGGCGGCTGGCGAAATCCGCGAGCGGTTGCTGTCTCGCATCGCCAAGGCGGCCGATGACGAGATGGCTGCGGCTGACCTCTCGTGTCATACTGGTTGCACGCTGGACGCGGCGGGTTGGCTCGAGGTCTTGAAGCGGTTGTCGCGGGGCATCCATCGCGTGCGCATCGGCACGCTGGACAGCCTCGCGCAATCACTTGCTCGTTCGCTCGCGCCCGAGTTGGGCCTGGCGACACCCTGGCGGCAGGCCTTCGACCACCTCGAGACGCACCTGCGCGGCGAGGTGGTCGAGCGTGTGCTCGCGGCGTTGCCGACGGCCGAAGACCGAGAGCCCCTGCGCACGCTCACGGGAGCCGAGGGCAGCGCTCGGGGAGATGCCAAGGTGGCGGACTTGCTCCGGGAATCGGGCCAGACGCTGCGGCGGGCGAGTCATGGTGCGTGGGGGTGTCTGGCGGAAGAGGCGGCGGTCGGGCCGACACTCGATGCGATGCTGGGTGCGATGGCTCGCTTGCGATCCATCCCAGGACCACTGACCACCAAGCGGACGCCCAATCAGAACTTCGTCAAGGCGATCGAGTCGATCGCCGCGTGCATCTCGTCCCAGGACTACGTGCGTTTGCTGGACAAGAAGCTACTGGCGGACGCCCAGACGGATTCACCCACATACTACAATATCGATGTCCCGCGTGCATGGTTGCCCGAGCTGCGCACCATCTTCCAAGGCGCGGTTCGGGCCGAGGTGGAGGCCTTGCACCATCGCAATCTCGCGGCTGGCAAACTCCTGTCGCGCGCCTTGGAGATCGACGACAACGTGCGGCACGAGCATCGGGCGTACGCGCTAGGCGATCTGTGGCGGGCGTTGGCAGAATCGGACCTCGAGAGCCAACACGTCGCGTATCGCCTCGACGCCAAGTACGACCATGTGCTGCTCGACGAGTTCCAGGACACCTCCATCGATCAGTGGCGCGTGCTCGAGCCGCTCATCGACGAGGCGGTGGCCGGCGGGGAGCGGTTGCGATCGGTGTTCGTGGTGGGTGATGTCAAGCAGTCTTTGTATGGATGGCGCGACGCGCAGGCGGGGCTCTTGCCGCATGTCGCCACGCGATGGCCTCAGATGCGCCTTCGAACGCTCTCGACGACGTATCGGTGCGCGCCGGCGATCGTGGAAGCCGTGAATAGGCTGTTCGGTTCGCTGCGCGAGAATGCGGCGCTAGCCGAACACTCGGCGGCGGTGGAAGGATTCGCCGAGAAGTTCAAGGCGCATGTGTCGGCCGTCAAGGCTCCGTCCCTGGTGCGGCTCATCGATCTAGATTCGACGCTCGACGACGCCGCGGATGAGCACGAGACGGCCGCAGTCATCGCCGAGCGCGTAACTCGTGTACGGCAGCAACGACCCGAGGCCGACATCGCCGTGCTTGTGCGACGGCAGAAGCCCATCGGTCGCATCGTGGCAGCGCTGGCGGCGCGGGGCGTGCCGGCGGTGTCGGGCGCGTCGGCCAGCCCGTGCGATCATCCGGCCGTCGAAGCTGTGTTGTCGGCGTTGCACCTCTTTCAGCATCCCGATGATGGGCCGGCGCGATTCGCGGTGGCTACCAGCCCGCTTGCGGCACCGCTCGGGCTCGAACGGTGGGACGATCGTGTGGGGGCCCACGCCTTGGCCCGGCGGTGGAGCAGGGACCTCTACGAGCACGGGCTCGCGCCGATGGTCGAACGGCTGGCGATGCTGGGGAGCGCTCACGCGAACGCCCGTGGACGCACGCGGCTGCAAGACCTGGTGCCCCTGGCCGAGAAGTATGAGGCCGAAGCCGGCGACTGGGCGAGCGTGGACGACTTCATCGCCTACGCCCGGGCGAGCCGCGTGCCACCCCGCACTGGCGGGCCAGTCCGCGTGCTGACCTTGCATGGGGCCAAGGGCCTTCAGTTCGACGCGGTGTTCCTGGCCGACCTCGACCGACCGCTTGCGGCGCGGGCACCGGCGTTCCTCGTCGATGCCGGGGGCGGCAAGGACGATGACCCCACGGCGGTGCCGACCCGGCTGAGCCTGCCTGGGACCAGTGCGCTACGCAAGCACAGCGTGGTACTGGGCGGAATGGACGAGCAATGGCGCCAACGGGCGGCGTACGAAGAGTTATGCCTTTTGTATGTGGGCATGACCCGAGCCAAGACGCACCTCGAACTACTCGTTCGCACTTCGGAAGGTGGGCTCGGCGCGGCGGCGTGGGCCGGGTTGGGTGCAACGGGCTCGGAGCACGAGATCGGCGACCGACGATGGCTGGAGGAGGCCGGGCCAAGCGAGGCAGGTCCGATTGCCATGCCACCGCCCGCGTGGGCGCTTCCGGGGAGCGTGGCCTCGAAGCCTTCCCGACTTCGTGAGCCGTGGCGAGTGGCGATGGTGCGCCCATCGGGTATCGGTCAATCACGGGGTAGCGCGGACCTTCTGGCCACCAGCGCCCCCGCCGCCGACCTGGGCACCGAGGTCCACCGATTGCTTGAGGCCGTTGAATGGCTCGAAGGTTCGCCGGCCGACCCCTTGGAATGGGTGGATGAACATGGGCCTCTCACGCGGGAAGCGGCGACGCGGATTCGGGCAGCATTCGAGGCCGGCTCGCTCACCGCCGTGCTCTCTCGGCGGGGTATGGCCGAACGCTGGGGTCTGGGGCTTGAGTTGGCCGTGGAGCGAGAGAGGAACCTGGCGGTGACCATCGAGGTTGCCGGCCGGCTGGCGCTGGTTCGTGGACGAATCGATCGCTTGGTGATGGGCCGCCGAGCGGGGTGGGTCGAACGATGCCTGATCGTGGATTTCAAGACCGGGCCCGTCGGCGAGGGTGAGCAGGCCCAGTTGGGGCTGTACAGGCGTGCGGTCGCTGAGCTGATGGGATTACCCATAGATGCTGTCGAAGGCGAGTTGGTTCACGTCCGAGCCTGACCCTGAGCCATCCCTGCTGGTCGTAGGATGGGGTTTGGGCGGCATTATCGGTCGTGACAGGGGATGGATTGGTCGTTGTGGGAAAAAAGCGCGCTGATTCCTTGCGAGGTTGGAGATCGGTGGTATCATGTGGTGATAGGTCGCAAGCAGACGACTGAATAACAAAGGCTTTCGGGGCAAAAGGCCCCGGTCGCGTGAGGAGATGTAGATATGAAGAAGGTTTTTGCCCTCGTCGCCGTTGCCGGTATCGCCGCTGCCGCCAGCGCCCAGTCCGTCGTGATCGACGTTGCCAACCCCGTCCTGAACCCCGGTGAGAGCACCACCGTGACCCTGAGCGCCGGGTTCGGCGGCACCGACTACGCCTTCGGTGCCATTCTCACCAACTTCATCAGCTCGGTGGGCTCGGAAGGCTGGAGCGACCTCGCCGTCCTCGAGCCGCTGACCACCGGCAGCAACCCCGGCAGCCCCTCGGGCACCGGCGTGGACGGCATCATCGCCGGCCAGATCCACTTCCCTCTCGCCGGCATCTTCGCCGACGACACCAACCCCATCGCCTTCTGGAGCGCCACCTACACCGCTCCGGCCGTGGTGGAGACCGCCTTCGATGTCGATCTGAGCACCCGGACCAGCCGCTTCGACGTGTACGTCGACCGTGACCGTTCCGCCAGCGAGAGCCGTCTGGCCGACCTGGCCGAAGGCGCTGGCGTCATCAGCGTCGTTCCCGCCCCCGCCAGCCTGGCCCTCCTGGGCCTCGGCGGTCTGGCCGCCGCCCGTCGCCGCCGCTAATCCGGCTTCCGCGACCGATCACTACTTGAATTAGCGCGAGCCTGACACATGTCAGGCTCGCGTTTTTTGATGTCAATATAGAGAAGGTATGAGCCTCCTAAGCGAAGCCGTATCAGGCACTTACTAGAATCAAGGCCTGACCAAATACCGTACAATGCCCTGCTTGAAATCACTGGTTTCGATTTTTATAGGACGAACGAACCTCAAAATCGGTGCAAAATTGGGGATTTCAGATCGAAATAGGCTTGTCGGCACGTTGGAGTTCGGTTACACTCTATCTAATCGATCCACGGGTCAGCAAGTCTTGGATCGACGAGTCGTTGTTGTGTGAATCCATGAACCATTCGGAAACTGATTTTTGAACCCAAGATCTTTGAGTTCAACTTGAGCTCAAGAGGAGAGACCAAGATGAAGACTGTTGCTTTGTTCGCCGTTGCCGGTATCGCCGCTGCCGCCAGCGCCCAGTCCGTCGGTATCGAAGTTGCGTACCCCGCTGGCCAGGACTTCCTGAACCCTGGTGAGAGCGCCACGGTCACCCTGAGCGCCGGGTACGGCGGCACCGACTACGCCTTCGGTGCCATTCTCACCAACTTCATCAGCTCGGTGGGCTCGGAAGGCTGGAGCGACCTCGCCGTCCTCGAGCCGCTGACCACCGGCAGCAACCCCGGCAGCCCCTCGGGCACCGGCGTGGACGGCATCATCGCCGGCCAGATCCACTTCCCTCTCGCCGGCATCTTCGCCGACGACACCAACCCCATCGCCTTCTGGAGCGCCACCTACACCGCTCCGGCCGTGGTGGAGACCGCCTTCGATGTCGATCTGAGCACCCGGACCAGCCGCTTCGACGTGTACGTCGACCGTGACCGTTCCGCCAGCGAGAGCCGTCTGGCCGACCTGGCCGAAGGCGCTGGCGTCATCAGCGTCGTTCCCGCCCCCGCCAGCCTGGCCCTCCTGGGCCTCGGCGGTCTGGCCGCCGCCCGTCGCCGCCGCTAATACGGCTTTGACGGTCGCAGAGTAGTTTGATCGACACGCCCGGCTGAAAAGCCGGGCGTGTTCTTTTCATGCTGTCAACAGCTTTACAGCTCGAGCACGGCATGGAGCGGATCGATCCCGCCGAGCTTTGCCCTGCCATCAAGCGCCAGAAGCTCGATGAGCACCGTGGCCCCGATAACCCGAGCCCCGGCCATAGACGCAAGTTGGGCCGAGGCCCGCAGCGTGCCGCCGGTCGCTAAGAGATCGTCGACGATCAGCACGCGGCTGTCGGTGGGAATGTCTCCCGCATGGATCTCCAACTTGTCGACCCCGTATTCGAGTTCGTATTCAACCCGATGGACCGGCCGGGGGAGTTTGCCAGCCTTTCGAATAGGGATGAAACCGGCTGAAAGGGCCTGGGCGATGGCGGTGCCGAAGATGAAACCGCGTGATTCGGCACCCAGGACGAGATCAACGCGCTTGCCCCGGAAGGGGTTGACCATGAGTTCGACGGCCAGGGCGAGGGCCGCTGGGTCGGCCAGCAGTGGTGTGAAGTCCTTGAAGACGATGCCCGGCTTGGGGAAGTCGGGGACGTCCTTGATGAGATCCAGGAGTTGGCTATGCATGGGTTGGTCTCGTGTGCGGCCCGGTGGGATGCACGGGCGGAGCTAGGATAGCGGCGGTTGGGCGCGCTTCCCGCGGCCCGTCGAGCTTGGCTTGTCATGCCGGGGCTTGGGAAGGAGCGGAGTGGATGGCTCGTGCTGGAGCGGCGAAGCGGATCGAGACGGTCGAACCCATCGGCGCGCGCGTGCTCATCCGCAAGGACGAGGACAAGAAGCAGACCAAGGCGGGGCTCCATCTGCCCGACAAGATGGAGATTCCCACGTTGACGGGCCGGATCGTGGCGATCTCGGCGCAGGTGGCCGGCGACGAGGACTACCCGCTGCGCCAGTACCAGCGGGTGCTCTTCCACCCCGGCAAGGCGATACCGGTCGATTTCGAGGGCGATAACCGCTTGTTCGTGGTGCCGATTACCGATGTCGTGGCCGTGTTCCGCACGGCTGGGGATGACACGGACGTGGGCGATCGGGCGTAAGGGCCCGAGGCGGAGACAAAGCGAGCCCATGCCTGACCATGCCCAACAGATCAGCCCCGAGCAGATGGCCCGGCAACTCGCTGTGCCACTCGCGGAGCTTGCCGATCCGCTGCCGGTGCCGACCTTGCGTTCGGTGCGTGGCGATGACCCGTTCGATGTCACGCTGCGGCCGCCCGGCAGCAAGAGCCTGACGAACCGGGCCTTGCTCATGGCGGCTTTGGCTGGCGGGCATAGCGAGCTGCGCGGGGCGCTGACCGACGCGGTGGACACGCGAGTGATGGCCCGGGCGCTCGAGACGCTGGGGGCGGGCGTGGAGGTGGATGGCACGACCATCCGCGTGCGCGGCGTGGGCGGGCGTTGGAAGCCGTCGGGCTCGGGTGAGGTCACGCTCGACCTCGAGAATGCCGGGACGGCCACGCGATTTCTGGCCGCGGCTTGCGTGCTATCGCCGGTGCCGGTGGTGATCACGGGCAACGAGCGGATGCGGCAGCGGCCCATCGGCGAGTTGGCCGGTGCGTTGGGCAGCCTGGGGGCGCGAATCGAGTGCCTGGGCACGCCCGGGTGTCCGCCCATCCGCGTGACGCCGCCGGCG
>CAYGTM010000031.1:0-2797 GCA_964352795.1 uncultured Phycisphaera sp. | reverse complement strand
ATTTTGACGAGTTGCCTTCGAGCCAGTTCGTGTCGGCGGTGCTGCTGCTTGGCGCGTTCCTGCCCGGCGGGCTGGCGGTGGAGATCGACGGCGAAGCGACGAGCGCATCGTATGTTCGCATGACGCTCGGGCTGCTCGATGTTCTGGGCGTTTCGGCGCGCTCGTCGGCGGACTTGCGGGTGTTACGGGTGGTGTCGCGCGGCGGCGTATTCGCGTCGGGTTTCGGGTTGGACATCGAGCCCGACGCGAGCGGTGCATCGGTGTTCTGGGCGTCGGCGGCCTCGGTGCCTGGGGGTCGGGTGACGGTGGCGGGTGTCGACGACACGGGCCTACAGGGCGACCTGGTGTTCCCGTCGGTGCTGGCGCGGATGGGGGCCGAGGCGAAGTCGCTGTCGGCCGACGAGGGGCCGCGTGGCCCGAGCCTGACAGTTCGTGGTGGGGCGTCGCTCTCGCCGGTGTTGGCCGACATGCGCGACATGCCCGACGCGGCGATGGCGCTCGTGGTGGTGTCGGCGCTGTCGAACGGCGGATCACTTGTTCGCGGGCTGCACACGCTGCGGGTGAAGGAGACCGATCGGCTGCACGCGCTCAAGACCGAACTGGCCAAGGTGGGCGTGGGCGTGGAACTGGATGTGCATGGTGAGGAAGGGGCGGTACGGATCGAGCCGCCTGCTCAGGGTTTGGATCGATCGGCAGCCGCTCCGCCGGTGGTATTCGAGACGTACGACGACCACCGGATGGCGATGGCGTTGTCGCTGATCGCGCTGCACCGACCGAACGTGAGCATCGCGGACCCAGGATGCGTGCGGAAGACGTATCCGGGATTCTGGGCGGAGTTGTCGCGGCTGTATGAGCCCTGAATAGCTACTTGTTTTGCGCTGATCGAAGGTACTCGATCGCGGCGTCGAGTTGGGTGTCGGTATGGCCGATGAGATCGGTGGCGATCGCGGGCACGAGCACGTCGGGCGAGATGCCGTTGCCGTCATAGAGTTGGCCGTCGGGCATGTATGAAACCATCGTGGCAAGTCTGACCTCGACGCCGAGGCTTTCGATATCGTGGTCGTTTGATCTCGCGCTGCCGCCGCTGGAGGGCATGCCGATGAGCGTGACGTTGGGCAGGCCCTTCATCGCGCCAAGGAAGATGTCGGTGGCGCTGAAGCAGCCTTCGTCCATGAGGACGACGACGGGGCGGTCGTAGATGGGCTGGCCGGCTACGCGCGAGACAACCATGTAGTGCGGGTCGCTGAAGAGGCCCGTTGGCGGTTGCCACTGGGGCTCGAATGTGTGGCTGAACCGTTCGATTTCCTCGCGTTGGGCGGGCGACCAGCCGGCCCATGTGGCGGGGAATGCTTGCCTGTTGGCGAGGTAGCCATCTGGATATGTGGGGTCGTCGCCGATGGCGAGCCTTGCGCGGGCGGTGTTGACGACGCGGATGGCGGCGGGCTGGCCTGGTTCCAGGAACCACGGCACGAGGACGTTTATGGCGTCTCGGCGGCCCCCACCGTTGTCACGGACATCGATAATGAGGCCGGGGGTGTCGGCCATCGAGGTGAGCGTGCGTTCGAGATCGGTGAGGGCGTCGGAGTTGAGCGACATGGATTCGAGGCGGATGTAGCCGAAGGCGGAGTCGAGGACGCGGGAGGTCGTGCGCGGCCAGGTGCCGTAGATTCCTCGGCGATCGGAGATTGGGAGTTTGATGTCCTTGGTGGATGAGCCGTCGGCATTGCGCAGGGTTATGGCGATTGTTGGCCTGTGTGGAATGTTCAGTTCGTCGCGCACGAGGTTGGCGTAGCGCAGCAGTTCGGTGGATCGCCGGCGGACGAGTGCGGGCGAGCCATCGACCTCATAAATTGATGCTGCCTCGATCCACTGTTCGATGGGCGTACCGTCCATACTGACGACATAGGGGTGGTCGGTGTCGAGGAACGCGCCCGTGGCTTCGCGCGAATCACGGTTGAACGCCACGACGCCGCCCTGGGTGTGTTGGAGTAGGAAGCTGAGGCGGCCGGACGGAGCGTGGTCGAGCCAGTCTTCGACGCGGGCGTGGCCGTCGCCGAGGCGGGCGATGAAGCGTTGGGCGGCGAGGATGGCACCGGACGCGTTTGGATTGGGGCCAATCTGCTCGATCACCTCTCGTTTGAGTTCGTCCAGGTCGAGGCCCTTAAGGTCGGCGTAGGCGTGGTGGATTCGGATGTTGTTGATGAGTTCGTCGAAGACCAGGGCGGCGTCGGCCTCGGCTCGTGCCATGTGAGCCCGACGGTCGAGTTCGGCCCGGATCCACCGGCTACGCCAGACCATGGTCCGATTGTCGTTCGTCATGGGAACGGCTGGCATGAGCAGGACGGCGTCGTTCTCGAGGGACCGTAGTTTTAGCCTGACGGTCTCCCCGGGTTGAACGTCCATCGTGGAAAGCACGGCGAGCAGGTCTTCGGTCAGGCGCCGCTGCCAGTCGGCCGGATCGAGTTCGATGGATTGTGCCCGGATGCTCTCGTACGGCACCCCGTCCAGGGCGAGCCATTCGTACCAGGCATCATCGATGAGGACGTGAGCGATGCCGCCCTCGAACTTCACGTCGGTGAAGGGAGACCGCTCCCGATCCTCGCCGCCTGAAAAGTTCTGCCCGAACACGATGGTCGGAATGAGCAGGAAGAGCGCGGCGAGCACGACATGGCGGATGGGTCGCATCGGGGGCCTCCATGAGTGTGGGATACCCGTCGGTACGACGACCGTGGACGGCTTGTTCCGGGTTCAACCACGGTCGGCCTTCGGGGGGTGTTGCCCTATACTTGCCCTTCGA
>CAYGTM010000030.1:0-12077 GCA_964352795.1 uncultured Phycisphaera sp. | reverse complement strand
ACACCACGCCGTTCGTGATGGTCTAGTTCTAGTTCCATGTCTCGATGCCGATCTTCGTGGCACGGCAGGGGATCCGCCATCGCACGGCCAACGTGAACGAGTACTCGGGCCGGTACTCGGTGATGCCCGATCGGTTCTATCGCGTGGGGCTCGACGAGGTACGCAAGCAGAGCAGCAGCAACCGTCAAGGCGGCGAGGACGTGCTCGACACGCGCGATGCCGAGGAGCTCAATACCGCGCAGGAGTTCATCGAGTATCTGGATCACGTTGAGGGGCTGTACAAGAAGTACGAACGGCTCATCGAGCAGGGCGTGAGCCGGGAGCTGGCGCGCGTCGGCTTGCCCACCAGCCAGTTCACGCAGTGGTACTGGAAGTGCGACCTGCACAACATTCTTCGCTTCCTGAAACTCCGCCTCGACCCGCACGCCCAGCAGGAGATCCGTGACTATGCCCAGGCCATGCACGACCTGATCGCGCCCATCGTGCCCGTGACGATGGAAGCGTGGCGGGATTATCACTTCGAGAGCGTTCGGCTGACGCGGCTGGAGATCGAGGCCATCAACGATCTGGCGCGTGGCGGGGCTGGCGAACTGGCCGGTGACAACAAGCGGGAGGCCGCCGAATGGCAGGCCAAACGAGAGAGGCTTGGCCTGGGCAAGGACGCGCTTAGCGACTGACCGACCTTGCGTAGCATTGGCCCATCATGGCGCTCCGGCTACTCCAGATCATCCTTCCCGATCGGCACGACCTCGAGGTGCTCGACATCGTGGGCCGTCGCGAGCCCAGCACGCTGTGGAGCGAGCCGACCAACGATGGCCGCGTGCGCGTGAGCATCGTGCTGCCCAAGGAAGAGTGCGACGATCTTGTCCGCAAACTCGATGCGCAATATTCGGTGGTCGAGGGCTTCCGATTGATCCTCGAGGCCATCGAGGGCACGAGGCCCACCATCGACGAGCAGCCCGCCGGGGCCCCCGAAGCGTCGGAGGATGAAGACCAACCGCCCAAGCGGACGGCCTTCTTCGGCGGGCGCGTGGCGAGTGACGAACTCGTGGGCGAGGTCGCCGCGGGGGCCGGACACACGCGCGTGTTTCTGGCGATGACAGCGCTCTCGACGGTCGTGGCGGCGGCCGGCCTCATCCAGAACAGCGCGGCGGTGATCATCGGCGCGATGGTGATCGCCCCGCTGCTGGGGCCCAACATGGCGCTGGCGCTCTCGCTGACCATCGGCGATCTGAAGCTGGCCCGCAAGGCCTTGCTGACCAATATACTTGGCTTGGGGCTCGCCGTCGCACTCGCGATGGCGGTGGGCTTGTACGCGCAGGTCGGCGCGGCAAATTATGAGACGGCGACCTCCGATATCTTCTCACGCACGATCCCCAGAACCAGCGACATCGCCATCGCGCTGGCCGCGGGTGCGGCGGGCACGCTGGCCGCCACCACCGGCGTGCCGGCGACACTCGTGGGCGTGATGGTGGCCGTCGCGTTGTTGCCCCCGCTGGTGAGCTTCGGGCTGTTGCTGGTAAGCAAGGACGCGACGGTCGCCCAGGCGATGGGTGCCCTGATGCTCACGGCCACCAACGTCATCTGCATCAACCTCAGCGCGATGGCCATGTTCCGCCTCCAGGGCGTAGGGCCGAACACGGTGTACGACAGCGGCAAGGCCACCAAGGGCAGCACCTATGCCATGATGTTCTGGGCGCTCCTGCTCGCGGCCCTCGTGGCGATCATCGTCGCCTGGCCCTCGCTCATGGAACGGCTGCCCGGCGGCCAGGAGCACAAGCAGGACACCGAGGAAGTGCGCGAGGCCGAGAAGGGCCAGGCACTGGGGCCCGCCCTGAACGCCGCCGGAGGCTTGGCCGACGAATCAGACTAACTCATCGGCGGGCACGGCATCGGCACGCACGCGCTCTGGCGCGAAGGCCATCGCCAGCGAGATCGCGGAAATGAAGAACAGGATGGTCGCCGCGGGCAGCGTCCAGCCGAGTGCGTCCATCGCACCGCGCCCGAACTGGGGCGTGGGCGGGCCGCCCTTGGGCATGACTTGCAGGGCCGCGTCAAACTGCCATGTGCCGAACTCGAGTTCGTCGTCCCGTCGCTGGGGGATGGGTTCGTTCGCGCGTCTGGCCGAACTCACGCGGCGGTTGAACGCGCGCTCGCTCTCGGGGAATCGAAGCACCTCTTCGTCGAAACCGCCCTCGGGACGCAACTCGACGAACTGGAACCGCCAGTCCCCGCGCATGACGCGGCCGAAACTGTCCTGATCGACGCCCGGCCTCTGCTGGCGGACGATCACGGCCAGGCGTTCCTCGGCCGTGCCGGCGTCGATGGCGGCCAGCAGTTCTTCGATCGACATCCCACGGCGCGGCGCGTAACGCAGAACCTTGAGCCACGATTCGTGCCGTTGGAGGCCGGGAACGGCCTCGGGCAGCGAACGCAACCCCGAACGCAGGCGGATCGAGTCATCGCCATATTGGAGGACCACCACGTCGGCCCCGTCGGCGTCGACCTCATCGGTGAAGGTGACCTTGCGATCCGCCCAGAGGAACTCACGGACTGTGATCGGCTGGAAGACGTAGAGCTCGCGGCCCGAATCTTTGTTATACCCGTCGAGCCGCTGGGCCATGAAGTAGCCCACGAACACCACGGCCACAAAGCTCAGGATGCTGGCGGCCAGCCAGGCGGTGCGGCCGCTGTTCCATGTGAGGGGCGTGCGTGTGGGCGTGGTGGCTTCCATGATCTCCGTATCGATTCGGCGGCTTAGTGACCGCCGTCCGAGTGTTCTTCCGCGTGGCCTTGATCGTCGGCTGGCGCTTCGGCACCGAAGAGGCCGACCGTCAGCCCGTGGGCCACACGGCTGCGATCGGGCGAACGCAACGGCTCGGCGTGGCCGTGGTGCGGGTGCTTTGCGGCGGCCTTACGGGCAAACTCGGCCTCGCCATATTTCTGAATGGCCTTGTTGCGGGCATGGTCGACCATGCTCGTGGTGATGGTCTCGTCCTCGCCTCGCGTCACGTTGCCCAGGCCGCCGGGCTGGATTTGCTGGGCCTTCCAGTCATAGAGCTCGTTGCGGTTGCCCAAGTCCAGGGCGGTAAAGCCGATGAACAGGCCCACGCCCATGATCGTGAAGAGGAAGACGATCAGGTTCAGGCGATTGTCCGACTTGAGGTGCATGAAGATGGCCACGACGAAGATGGCCTTGATCGTGGCGATGCTCATGGCGACGAACACGTTCACCAGCGTGGGGATTTCCAGCTCGAACGTCTCGGCCAGCCAGATCTCACCGCGAGACGACGCAACGGTCAGGATCGTGAAGAACACCAGGATGCCCAGCACCAGGCGTAGCTGGAACGTGCTGCTGACGTGGTGGCCATCGCCGTCGTGCCCGTGCTCGCCCCCTCCGTGATGCTCGGGGTGGAAGGCGTGCGGGTCGGCCATGTAATCCGCGTACTCGGCCTCGGTCATGGTCGCCGGGTCGGGCCGGGGCGTGTCCTGGTGGTGCTTGTGGTCGCTCATGTGTGGCTCCAAGCGGAGTGTCGACGGGGTGTCAGTGGATCAGGTACAGGAGGGGGAAAAGGAAGATCCAGATCAGGTCGACGATGTGCCAGTACAGCCCGATGTTCTCCATCGCCAGATAGTTCTTGGGCCCGTACCAGCCCTTCTCGTTGCGGATGATGAGGTAGCCGATCAGGAACATGCCGATGATGACGTGCGATGCGTGGATGCCCGTGGCGGCGTAGTAGAGCGACCACCACATGGGCTCCATCTGGTTCTGGGCGTACGGATAGTTGAAGAGCGCGCCGGGCCGCTTGCCCTCCATCCACTTGGGGATGTACTCGAAGATGACCTTGATGAGGATGAACGCCAAGGCGCAAAACCAAGTGATGACCAGGCAGATGCGGGCCCGGGCCTTGTCGCCCAGCTGCGTGTGACGGATGGCCGCCGCCATCGTGTAGCTCGACCACAGCAGGATGAGCGTGTTCGCGCCGCCGTACACCCAGTTGAGGTAGTGCGACCCGTTGGCGAAGGCCTCGGGGTACAGCATGCGCATGATGGCATAGCCGCAGAACAGCCCGCTGAACAGCAGCACCTCGGTGCCCAGGAACAGCCACATGCCCAGCTTGCCCGCGTCGAACTCGTCGTCCTTCGTGCGCCAGTGGTGGCCCTTCTCGACGGTCTCGTGCGGCGGACGCGGCCCGGTGGGCAGCGCGCCGCGAGAGGTTGGATGGATCGTGCTCATGCGTGGCTCTCAAATTGCGAAACGGATCGAACCTATGGAAACCGAACCTGGGAAACCAAACCCATTCAGTGACGCGGGGCCTCGTCGGGCAGGGGATAGTCGGCCGGATCGACGTGCGGCGGCACGACCGTGTCGTATGCGTACGGCCCGTGCTTGACGATGGGCTCGTGCGCGAAGTTGTGCTCGTCGGGCGGCGAGTCGGCGTGCCACTCGAGCGTCATGCCGCCCCAGGGGTTGGCCCCCGCGGGCTTGCCTTGCAGCAACGAATGGATGAACGTGAACAGGTGCGTCAGGAAGCCTGCCAGCAGCATCCACGACCCAAACGTCGAGACGATGTGCATCCACTGATACTCATCGGGATAACTGGCGTACCGGCGCGGCATGCCGTGCGCGCCCATCACGAACTGGATGAAGAACGTCGTGTTGAACCCCAGGAACACCAGCCAGAAGCCCAGCTTGGCCGGCGTTTCGGCGTACATCTTGCCGAACATCTTGGGCCACCAGTGGTGCAGGCCGGCCAGCAGCGCGATGACCGTGCCGCCGAACATGACGTAGTGGAAGTGGGCCACGACGTAGTACGAATCGTGCAGGTGCATGTCGGTGGACAGCGTGGCCAAAGGCAGGCCCGTGAGCCCGCCGATGGTGAACAGGAACAGGAAGCCCAGTGTGTAGAGCATGGGTGTGTTGAAGACGATCGAGCCCTTGTACAGCGTGGCGATCCAGTTGAAGACCTTGATGGCCGTGGGCACCGCCACGAAGAACGTGAGGAAGCTGAAGATGGCCGCCGTCAGTTCGCCCTGGCTGGTGAACATGTGGTGGCCCCACACCAGGAAGCTCACCGCCGCGATGCCCAGCGACGCGAACGCCACCGAGCGATAGCCGAAGATGTTCTTGCGAGCGTGGCAGGTGATGGTCTCGCTGATCACGCCGAAGGCCGGCAGGATCATGATGTACACCACCGGGTGGCTGTAGAACCAGAAGAAGTGCTGGAACAGCACCGGATCCCCGCCGATGCGCGGGTCGAAGAGCCCGAAGTTGAACAATCGCTCGAAGATCAACATCAGCGTCGTGATGCCGATGACCGGCGTGGCCAACACCTGGATGATCGCCGTCGCGTAGATGGCCCACACGAACAGCGGCATGTCGAACCAGCCCATGCCAGGGGCCCGCAGTTTGTGGGTGGTCACCACGAAGTTCAGGCCCGTCATGATCGAGGCGAACCCCATGATGAACACGCCGGTGATCATCGCCACCAATCGCCAATGGTCGGCGTCGGTCATCGTCGAGTACGGCGTGTACAACGTCCATCCCGTGTCGATGCCGCCCACCAGCGCCGACGCGAGCGCGAAGAGCGAGCCGAAGACGTACACGTACCAGCTCGCCAGATTCAGCCTGGGGAAGGCCACATCCTTGGCACCGATCATGAGTGGCAGAAAGAAGTTGCCCAGGCTGGCGGGGATGCCCGGCACGATGAACATGAACACCATGATCGCCCCGTGCAGGGTCATGGCCCGGTTATAGATGTTGTTGGCCGTCGCGCCGTCGCTGGCCAGGAAGGCCAACCGTTGGCCCGTGGTGACCGACTCACCGGCCGAGTTGATGACCGCGCGGGCCGGCTCGAGCAGCTCGATGCGCACCACCAGCGCCATCACCCCGCCCAAGAAGAACAGGATCAACAACGCCGTCAGGTACATCACGCCGATCTTCTTGTGATCGACCGTGGTGGCCCAGTTCTTGACGTCGGCCCACAGGCTGCCCTTCGAGGCCAGGTAGGACCCATGATGACCACCGCCGTGGAGCGGGGGCGAACCGGCATGGGAATCGAGCGAACTCATCGTGCGCCTCCAAAACAAGTCTGCAAGCAGCGGTGTTCAGCCGCCACTGGGGGTTCCTTCCATCGATCCAGCATCGCCGGTCCCACCCGTGTCACCGGCCTCGCCCTCGCCAGCCTCGGCGTCGGGATCGACCTGGGTGGCGGCCAGCTCGCCCTGCGGCGTGGCCTCGCTGAGCGTCTTCATGTACGCGATGATCCAGCCGAGCTGCTCGGTGCTAATGGCACCCTGGTAGCTCACCATCTGGTTGGGGTAGCCCGCGCGAATCTTGGCCTGCGGGATATAGACCGACTCGCGGATGTGGTTGTCATCGGCCACGATCGAGCTGCCATCGGTGTACTGGTGCTCGGCGTTGTACAAGTCCTTCCACGTCGGGCCCGTGCCGCTCGCGCCGTCCACCGAGTGGCACGAATAGCAGCCGTTCTGCTGGGCCACGATGCGGCCACGCTCGGCCAGCGTGCCCCGGGGAGAGCCGAAGATGGCCAGCTTGGCCTCGTAGATTTCTTTCGGCACGATGCGAAGCACGGCGGCCATGTCGGAATGGTCGTTCCCGCAATACTCGGCGCACAGCAGCAGGTGGTCGCGGTAGCGATACGCCCCCAGTTCCTCGTCTTCCATCGTGAGGGCGGTGTCGTCGAGCGCGTCAGGCGTAAACGTAAAACTCGTGTAGCGGTTGGGGAAGATGTCCTGCTTCATGCGGAAGTCGGGGATCCAGAAACTGTGGATCACGTCGCGGCTGGTCATCCGAAGCAGCACCGGCTCTTCTTCGGGAAAGTACCAGACCGGGGCGGGCTTGGTGGCGAACGTCTGCTCGCCCTCCGTGGCCCGGGCGCCGAAGCTCGTCATGGCCGCCTCGGTGGTGATCTGCCCGCCCGGATACTCAAGCGTCCAACTCCATTGGAACGCCATCAGGTTGCACTCGATCGCGCCCGCCGGGGCGTATTGCAGGTTGATGTACCCGCGGAAGCCCTCGAAGAACATCACCGCGAAGAAGATCGTGGGGATGACCGTCCAGGTGATCTCCAGCGGCGTGTTGTGCCCCGGGCTCGACGGGGCGGCCTTGCCCTCGCGGCGGCGCCAGCGGAGGGCGAAGTACATCATCAGTACCATCAGGATGACGAAGAACGCCACCGATAGCCACCAGATGAAGTGGAACATCCAGTCCGCCTGGCGGCCATCCTTCGTAAAACTCGAATCGCCGAACCACAGCCGGTCCTGCAAACTGGCGTCGGCCAGCAGGGTCGAGAATCTGGCCATCATGGCACTCATCGCGTTCATGCGTGCGCTCCCACGGCACGCCCATCGGGTCGGCCGCCGTCAAGTCCTGAGTCCGTGTCCGCGAGGCCGGTCGCCCGGCGTGCCCTGGCCAATCGCTCGCTGATCTTCAGCCCCGCGAACAACCCAGCCACCAGCACGATCGTCAACACACCACCCGCCCGCATCACGCGGACGGCGGCCAAGGTGTACGAGTTGCTGTTGGGGTCGTAGGTAAAGCAATACAGCAGCACACGGTCGCCGAAGCTCGCGCCCGCCCGCCCGTCGGCCGCGTCGAGCAGCGCCAGACGCACCTGACGGGCGGGATAGTCAAAACCATAAAAATACCGCGACACCGTGCCATCGGGCGACAGCACCACCGCGCCCGTGGCATGGGCGTACTCGTCCACCTCGGGCAGGTATCGGAAGCCGAACCCCACCGCGTCGGCGATCGCCCGCGACGTATCGCCGCTGGCACGGAGGAACTGGTATCCCCCAGCCACCGTGTCGGCGTTGTTCTGGTTCTTCTCATACCCCGAGCGATAGAGCATCGCGTACTGCTGGGCCTGCTCTTGCGTGTTGGTGGGGTCAAAGGACACCGCCAGCACGTTGTACTGCTCGCCGATGGTCCAGTCGTCGATGCCGTTGAAGGCCCGGTTCAGGTTTCCCAGCATGGCCGGGCAGGCGACGGGACAGTCGTAATAGACCAGCAGCAGGATGGTGGGCTTGCCCCGCTCGGGGTCGGCCTTGCTGTCGAAGTAATCGCCCAAGCGGACGGTCGCGCCCTCGGGTGTGGTCACCATCGCGTCGAGCGGCACCTGCGCGCCGAGCTTTTCCACGATGTCCAGGCCGCGAGCCTGCGTGGGCACCTCGTCCTCGATGAGTTGCGCGCACGCTGCCGCCGACAGTCCGAAGGCCGCCGTCAGGGTCGCGAGTTGGCGCAAAATCGTGGTCATGTCGGCTCGTGTGTCTCCGGTTATCGCTGGCCGTAGCCCTGCATCACCTTGGTGCGTGCCTCGTCGAGCGGGATGCGGGCGGCCCCTTGCACCACCTCGCCCGACCAGCCGTACTGGCCGAGCGATTCGATCGCCTGGGCCTTGTACTCGTTGGCCTCGACGGCCAGCCGGAGCGTCTCGGTGCTCGCCTGCCGAACGCCCAGAACATGGCGCTGGAAGTACAGGGTGACGCCGATGATCGAGACCACCACGAAAGCCAGCATGGCCATGTAGAAGATCAACAGGGCCTTGGTATCCACATGCCCGCTGTGCTCCTTCTGCGGCAGCCCCTCATCGCGGGTGTGGGCGAACCAGTCGTCGTGGTGGCTATGGCTGTGGTCTTCGGCGGTCATCGACTGGTTCCTGTATCGCAGTACTTTTTACTGTACGACCGATTCTGAACGTCACTTCAACTTTCCGACAAACCGGCTGGAAACCCCGTAGGTCGTTCCCTGCGATGGGTTTAGATGTAGTTCCTGTGCTTCAGGGCCTCGGGCATGCGGGGTTCCATCACGTTCACGAGCGGTGCCTTCGTCAGTCGCCACAGCAGGACGCCGGTGTAGAGGGCGATGACCCCGCCGATGCCGGCGATGTCGACCCACAGGCCCTGAACGAGGCTGACGGGCTGTTCAAGGGTCATCCCCAATGACGGGCGGATGATCCAGTACATATCGATGACGTGCATGAAGATGAGCCAGACCGACACGGCCCCGAAGCCCCAGGCCGACCGGCGAATTACCGTGGGGAACATCAGCACCAGCGGCACGAGGAAGTGGCCGACGACCAGGAACATGGTCAGGCCGGGCCACGCTTCCTTGCGGAACAGGAACCAGGTGGTCTCCTCGGGAATCTGGCTGTACCAGATGAGGAAGTACTGGCTGTACGCGATGTAGCCCCAGAACACGATGAACCCGAACATGAACTTGCTCAGGTCGTGGTGGTGCTCTGCGGTGATGAGCCCCTGCATCTTGCCCTTGGAGCGCAGGAACGTGAGCAGCAGTTGCATGGCCGGGAAGGTGACGAACAGCCCGCCGGCGAAGAAGTACACGCCCCACATGGTGCTGAAGAACTTGTAGTCGGTCAGGGCCATGAGCCAGTCGAAGCTGAAGAAGGCCGTGGCCAGCGCCATGACCACCAGGCCCCAGGCCGAGTGGAAGGAGATCTTGTTGGTGATCCAGCGGTCGCCGGTGCGTTCCTGCTTGCGCGAGAGGCTCCACATCAGACGGCTCATGCCCACCCACACCAGCACGCAGAAGGCCATGCGGGCCCCGACGAAGATGGGGTCGAAGTACACACCCTTCTTGGTGATGAAGTACCCCTCGCTGGTGATCTCGGGGTTGAGCCAGCTCGACACCACGCCCACGTTGTCGGCCGACACTGAAATGATCTCGGAGACGGCGAACAGCACGACACCGATGGCCGGCAACCAGACGAGCAACGCCGCCTGCTCGAGCACGCGCTTCATCGTCACATGCCAGCCGGCCGCGCCGACGGCGTTGATCATGATGAAGAACAGCGAGCCCAGGCTGAAGCCCAGCACGGCCAGCGTACCGATGAGCAGGATGCCCTTGACGTGCAGGATGGCCGCGTGCGGGCTCGTCGCGCCCGACAGCACGAAGCCGCCGATGATCGCGACGGCGATGCCCAGCACGCCCACGGCGGCCAGGGCCTTCCACAACAGGCCCACGCGCGACGGTTCGAGCGTGATGTTCTCGGCTCGCAAGGCCGGATCGTTCAGGTGGGCCGGGGCGTGGTCGGCCACGGGCTGGTTGGCGGAGATGCTGCTCACTGGCCACCCCCTTGCTCGGTTGAACCCGTCGAGCGGCCGCGCGGGTCGAGTTGGCCTCTCGCCTCGGCGGGCAGCGATTGCGGGTCGTTGTCGAAGGCCTGCTGCAACACGCGGATGTGCGCGACCACGGCCCAGGTGTCCTCGATGGTCAGCGCGTGCCCGTACGCCGGCATCCGGTACCGGCCGTCGGGGTGCTTCAGGCCGTTGCGCGCGATGTGGAAGAGGTATCCATCACCGCCGGTGGGCTCGTCTCGGTCTTTGTACTTCGCGTCATGGAAGCTGGGCACCGGGGCCGACCAGCGCCGCCCGACCATGCCGTTGCCTTCGCCCGCGTAGCCGTGGCACGCCGAGCAATAGATGTTGAACCGCTCCTCGCCTCGCGCCAGCAACTCGCTGGTGACTTGGGCGGGCATCACCTGCACGGGTGTGCCGTCGGCGTTCAGGCCCGAGTAGTTCTCGGCACCCTCGGCCAGCATGTCCTCTCGCTCGCGCAGGAAGGGCGAGGCCCACTCGGCTTCGCCGGGGATCGTCCCTTCCGCGAAGGTGAACACGCCGAAGGCCACCGTGCCATCGACGGGCGGGCGCATCTGTCGCCCGTCGGCGAAGAAGGGCGTGGCCGCCTGCGGGCTGAAGTTCGGGTTGTCGTCCATGTCGGGGAAGAACTGGTGCGGGCGCTCCTCGGAGCGGTCGCCCCGGCAGCCGGCCATCGGCAGGGCAGCGCTCAGGCCCGCAGCGGCAAGGGCAAGGCTCAGGGTTGTTTTGGTGCGGGGGCTGGCCATGGTGCTCACTCCTCCACCAGTTCGACGTGCGTGGCGCCCAGGCCCTGGAGCATCGAGACCGTGTCCGAGCCCTGGAACTTGCGATCGCCCGCCTCGATAACGACGACGAACGCGTCGTCGCTCACCCGCAGGAAGCGCTCGTTCTTGAGCAACGGATGGTTCCAGCGCGGAAGGCCATTGAGCGCCAACATGCCGATCAGCGACGCGAACGCCGAGAAGAGCACGCCAAGCTCGAACGTGATGGGCACGAACGGCTCCCACGCGCCGTACGGCTTGCCCTGGACCATGAGCGGGTAATCGACGGCGCTCATCCAATACTGCATGAGCAGGGCCACGGTGATGCCCGTGATCGCGCCGCCGGCGACGATGAAGGGCAGCTTCGTGCGCTTCATGCCCATCGCCTCGTCGATGCCGTGGATGGGGAAGGGCGCGAACACGTCCCACTTCTCGAAGCCCGCGTCGCGCACCTGCTCGGCGGCGTGGTACACGTCGGCGGCCGACGCGAACTGGGCCATCACGCCGTGGATGACGCCGCCGTCGGGGGTGCGGAAGCCGTGGTCGGCCCGGGATGGAAGTCCGAGGATGCCCATGTCAGTGGCCCCCATCTTCATTGGAGGAATCGGCCGTGTTGGAATCGATCTCACTGGCACCATGGCCCACGCCGCCCGAACCGGGGCCGTGCGCCTGGTTGTGCCCATGACCGTGCCCGTGGCCACCATGCCCGTGAGGGTCGGCCTCGGGCAGGATGGCCTTGATCTCGGCGATGGGGAAGATCGGCAGGAATCGCAGGAACAGCAGGAACAGCGTCAGGAAGATGCCGCACGAGCCAACGAACGTGAGGATGTCCACCCAAGTGGGGTAGAACATGTGCCACTCGCCGGGGATGAACGCGCGGTGCAGGCTGGTGACGATGATGACGAACCGCTCGAACCACATGCCGATGGTCACCAGCAACGCGACGATCCAGATCGCCACGGGGTTTCGCCGCAACGCCTTGACCCAGAACACCTGCGGGCTCAGCACGTTGCACGAGATCATCGTCCAGTACGCCCACCAGTATGGGGCCCCGTCCTCGTGCAGCCAGGTGGGCAAGGCCCGGTTGAAGGCGAACACCGAGTACTCGAAGTCGTTGCCGCTGTACCAGGCGATGAAGAACTCCATCGAGTAGGCGAAGCCGACCATCGTGCCCGT
>CAYGTM010000029.1:0-12303 GCA_964352795.1 uncultured Phycisphaera sp. | reverse complement strand
AACCTCCCAAGACCCTTCCACGGCCCTCGCCGCGACTTGACACCCCCCTCTCCCGGGAGCCTCCCGCCATGAACCTCGGCCAGTTCTTCGAGCACTGGAGCATCGCCGAGAACCCCTTCCGGGGCGAGGAGGCCCGCCACGACGCGGTCTTTGCCAGGCTCTCCACCGAGCCGGGGTTGACTTCCACAGAGACAGCCACGCCAGGCGGCCAGCCCGCTCGCAAGCCGGTCCATGCCCGGCATAGCGACTTCGAGAAGATCGTGGGCGACCTGAGCCGCCCGAGCACCTCGATCGTCTTCGGCGAGAAGGGCAGCGGCAAGACGGCCCTGCGCCTCCAGATCGAGGGCCGCGCCCAGCGGCACAACGCGGCCAACCCCAGTGCCCGCGTGCTGATGATCGCCCACGACGACCTCAACGCCGTGCTCGATCGGTTCCACGAACGATCGAATCAGGAATCGCCGCTCGAGAGCCTCAAGCACTTCCGGCTGGTTGACCACATCGACTCGATGCTGCTGTGGGCCGTGCCGCGGCTGGTCGATGCGCTGCTGGAAGACCCGACGCCGGCGGGGGCGATCGAACTGGGCGAAAGTCATAAGAAGGCCCTGCGCAAGCTCGATGGCGGTGCCAAGCGCGACCTGATGCTGCTCCAGGCCGTCTACGACCGGCCCGACACCGCCGACGCGCGCAGCGCGAGATTGCGCAAGGCGCTCAAGCTGCCCCTGGGCGGCGGCCGCCTCGCGTGGGACGCGGCGTTGTTCGCCGGCTGGATCTTGCCGCTGGCCGCCCTGATCGGCTGGTGGCAACTCGGTGGATTGCCCGACGTGGTGTGGTGGGTGCTGGTGGCCGCGGGGGCCATCGTGTGGGCGGCCGCGGGCGTGAAGCGGCTGGCCCTCGACCGCATGGCGATGCACCGGCTGGGCCGCAAGGTGCGCAAGCAGGTGCGCGTGACCTCACGCAACGACACTTCCTATGCGCACAGCTTTGCCCAACTCGAGCGCGTGCTGGCCTCGCCCGCCAGCCTGCCCACGACCGACGCCGACGACACGCGTTACGCCATGCTCGACCGCCTGCGCCGCGTGCTGACGCCGCTGGGCTTCCGCGGCCTGCTCATCGTGATCGACCGCGTGGACGAGCCGAGCCTCATCAGCGGCAACCCCGAAGCCATGCGGGCCCTCATCTGGCCCTTGCTTTCCAACAAGTTTCTTCAGATGGATGGCGTGGGCGTCAAAATGCTCCTGCCCATCGAGCTGCGGCACGCGCTCTACCGCGAATCCAGCGCCTTCTTCCAGGAAGCCCGCCTCGACAAGCAGAACCTCGTCGACCGGCTGAGTTGGACCGGTGCCATGCTCTACGACCTGTGCGACGCGCGGCTGAAGGCCTGCCTCGAACCAGGGGCCAAGCCCATCACCCTGGTGGACCTGTTCGCCGAGGACGTGACCGAGCGTGACCTTGTGGACGCCCTTGACCAGATGCACCAGCCTCGGGACGCCTTCAAGTTTTTGTACCAGTGCCTGAGCGAGCACTGCTCGAACGTGACGGCGGGCCAGCAGGCCTGGCGGGTGCCCAGGCTGGTGCTCGAAGGCGTCCGCAAACAGCAGAGCGAGCGGGTGCAGCAGTTGTATCGGGGCATCAGCCCGGCGTAGTGTCGGGCAAGGCTGGCTTGTAAAGAAGGCTGGCCGGGCGTAACTCTGGGGGGCCATGAGCCCTAGATTGGCTTGCAGCGGACGCCGTATGGGGAAGAACCCCCTCGGATGCCGATGCGTTTCGCAACGATGGACGCCAAGCCGTCGGGAACCGTCGAACAGCAAGGAGATGCCGTGAAACAGATCATGGACTTTCTAAACCAGATCAACGGCGTGATCTGGCACAACTATGTGCTCTACATCGTGCTGGCCGTTGGTGTTTTGTTCACGGTCTGGTCGGCGTTCAGCCAGTTCCGGGCCCTCACCCATGGCACCAAGGTCATCCGGGGGAAGTACGACGACAAGAACGATCCGGGGGCCATCAACCACTTCCAAGCCCTCTCGGCGGCCCTCTCGGCAACGGTCGGCCTGGGCAACATCGCCGGCGTTGGCGTGGCCGTCGCGCTGGGCGGGCCGGGCGCGATCTTCTGGATGTGGATGGTGGGGCTCTTCGGCATGGCCATCAAGACCACCGAGGTCACCCTGTCGATGCTCTACCGCGACACCAGCAACCCCGACGAACCGCACGGCGGCCCGATGTTTGTCGCCAAGAAGGGCTTCGCCAAGTGGGGCCTGGCTGGCCTGGGCACGGTCATCGGCGGGCTGTTCGTCATCACGCTGCTCATCTCGACCATCACCGGCGGCAACATGTTCCAGGCCTGGTCTGTCGGCGAGATCACCGAGAACTACTTCCAGGTTCCATCCATCGTCTCGGGCATCATCTTGGCGGTGGTGGTGGGCATGGTCATCATCGGCGGCATCAAGCGCATCGGCGCGGTGGCCGGTCGCATCGTGCCGTTCATGTGCGCCATCTACTTCCTGGCAGCCGTGGTCGTGCTCATCATGAACCTCGGGGCCATCCCCGGGCTCCTGGTTCAGATCGTCGTTGAGGCGTTCACGCCCTCGGAGGCCAAGGGTGCCTTCCTCGGCGGCACCGCGGGCTACGCCCTGCTCTGGGGCATGAAGCGCGCCCTGTTCAGTTCCGAGTCGGGACAGGGTTCGAGCCCCATCGCCCACTCGGCGGCCAAGACCGACGAGCCCGTGCGCGAGGGCATCGTCGCCGGCCTGGAACCCTTCATCGACACCCTCGTGGTCTGCACGCTCACCGCCCTGGTCATCCTCTCCACCGGAGCCCACAACCGCGGGCACGAGGCCGACTTTGAGACTGGTGCCCGAGTGGTGGCCGTCGACGCCGACGGCGACGGCGTGCAGGACCGCAAGGGGGGCGCGGCCGACGGCAATCCGCTCTGGACCGTCGAGGCGGCCAGCGTGCCCGCACGCACCAACGAGGCCTCCCGTGTCACCGGCCGGTTCGTGGGCGGCGAGGACGTGTTCATCATCGTCGAGGCCGACAACAACAGGAACACAGGCCTGAACTTCGCCCGCATGTACGGCCTGATGGAGGTCGACGCCGAAACCAACGAACGTTCGATCGTGTGGAAGACGGACTTTGATTCGGCCGTGGAGCCCGTGCCGCTCAACGGCGGGCTCGAGCTCTACGTCGATTACCCCGGCCCGTCCCTGACCGGGCACGCCTTCGACCGGGCCATCCCCGGGCTGGGAAAGTGGCTGGTGACCTTCGCCGCGTGGCTCTTTGCCGTTTCCACGATGATCAGCTGGTCGTACTACGGCGAGCAGGGCATGGTGTACCTGTTCGGCGAGAACAAGGTCGCCATCCTGGGGTACAAGGTGGTGTACTGCCTGCTGGCCGTCGTCGCCGCCTCGGGCTTCATCAGGACTGACGCCGAACTGGACGCCCTGACCGCCCTGGGCACCGGCGTCATGCTCTGGGCCAACATCCCCATCATGCTGATCTTCGGCAAGCAGGCCATGGGAGCCTACCACGAGTACGTCGGCCGCCTGAAGCGCGGTGAGCTCGAAGCCGGCGCCCACACCCCAGCCAAGGTGGAAGACGTGGTGACCGGCAAGGACGTGGAGTAAAACCCCGGGAGCGATTCCCCAAGAACCCTGGCGAAGGGGGGATTCGACATGCTCGACTGGTTCTTTGCCGACGGGGCCGTGTGGTTCGCCGTGCCGGCGCTGTTCGGCACGGGGTTGTTCGTGATCCAACTGCTCATGGGCGAGTTGGGCGGCGACTTCGACATTGATGTCGACCTGGACACCAGCGGCGCGGGAGACTTCCGGGCGCTGAGCATCCAGACCATCGCCGCCTTCTGCCTGGGCAGCGGCTGGATGGGCCTGGCGGCCTTCCGCCTGCTCGACCTTGGCATGGTGGGGTCGGTGGCCGTCGCGGTGGTCAGCGGCGTGGGCGTGGCGTGGCTCATGGCCTGGATCACGCGCCAGATCTTCAAGCTCCAACGCTCGGGCAACATCTCCATCGCCCAGGCCGCCGGTCTGACCGGCGACGTGGCCGTTACCGTGCCGCCCGCCGATGCGGGCCGCGGCTCGGTGTCGGTGGTTATCGACGGCAATCGGCGGGAGTACTCCGCGGTCCAGGCCGGCGACGAGCCCATCCCGCCGCGCACGCGGGTCACGATCGTCTCGACCGACGCCCAGCAGAACACACTGATGGTCGAGCGGGCAAACGCCTGATCCTGGTTTGCCCGGCCTCGGCCTATCCTGATTCGCGTTTTTCCGCCTTGAGAGGGGCGGCACAGGGGGGCTTTGCCCAATGTTTCATATGATCGACACGATTCCTCAGACGGTACTTGCAACCACCTTGTCCCAGAGCGGCTCGGACGAAAACATCGGCATCTTCGCCCTGGTGGGCCTGGGCGTCGCGTTCTTCGTCTTCATCATCGTGGTGTGGTTCCTGGCCGCCCGGGTGCAGCGCTGCCCGCCCAACCGCATCCTGGTGGTGTGGGGCAGCGCGGGCAAGACGGGCCGTCGGTGCTACAACGGCGGCATCAAGGTCGTCTTCCCCGTCATCCAGCAGCACGCCTATATGAGCGTGGAGCCGCTGGTGATCGACATCCCCCTCGAAGGGGCCTTGTCCCTCAACAACATCCGCGTGAACGTGCCCTCGACCTTCACGGTCCGCATCGCGCCCGACCCCGTGCTCATGGCCGCCGCGGCCGAGAACCTGCTCCGCCCCCCGCCCCAGGGCAGCCGCGAACTCGCGCAGGACATCCACCTAGGTCACTACCGGCTGCGCAACGCCACGCTGTCGATCGAGGAGATCAACAAGGACCGCGAGAAGTTCGAGAGCCAGATCCGCGAGACGGTGACCAACGAGATCAACAAGGTGGGCCTCGAGCTCATCAACGTCAACATCCGCGACATCACCGACGAGAGCGGGTACATCCGCGCCATCGGCCAGCGCGCCGCCGCCGATGCCATCAACAAGGCCAAGGTCGAGGTGGCCCAGGCCGACCGCGACGGCGCCACGGGCGAGGCGATGGCCAACCGCGAGCGGACGGTGAGCGTGGCCCGCGAAACCGCCCTGGCCACCGAGGGCCAGAAGGAAGCCGAACGCAAGCAGCGCGTGGCGCTGGCCGAACTCGAGGCCCACGCCATCACGGGCGAGGCCGAGAGCCGGCGCAACCAGGACATCGCCATGGCCGAGCGGGCGGCCGAAACCCAGGCGGCCAAGAAGCGTGCCGAGCAGACCCAGCGTGTGCAGGTGGCCGAGGCCGAGGCAAGGGCGGTCGAGGGTGAGAACACCAGCCAGGCCCAGATCGCCGAATATAACGCCAAGCTGGCCGAGGTGCCCGCCGAGAGCCGGCGCCGTGCCGCCGTGGCATCAGCCGAGGCCCAAGAGGCCATCCTGAAGGCCGAGCGCGAGCAGGAAGTGGCGCGTCTGAGCAAGGAAGAACTGGCGCCCCAGGAAATCGAGAAGCAGCGCATCGAGATCGCCGCCGAAGCCGAAGCCGAGAAGCGCCGCCGCGAGGCGCGAGGCGAGGCCGACGCGACGCTGGCCCGCTACAAGGCCGAAGCAGAGGGCGTCAAGCAAGTGCTCGAGGCCAAGGCCGAGGGCTACCGCCAGCTCATGGCCGCCGCCGCCGACAACCCTCAGGTGGCGCCCACGCTGCTGCTCATCGAGCAGTTGCCCGAGTTGGTTGCCCAACAAGTCAAGGCCATCAGCAACCTCAAGATCGACAAGATCACGGTGTGGGACAGCGGCAGCGGTGGGAAGGCCGGTCCGGGCGGCAGCACCAGCGACTTCCTGGCTGGCCTCATCGGGGCCCTGCCGCCGGTGCACGAACTTGCAAGGCAGGCAGGGGTGGAACTTCCCGGGGCGCTGGGCCGGGTCAGCGAGCCCAGGCACTCACCGGTGGACGAGGGCCACAAGCCCGAGAAACCGTCGGGCAACGCCAAGCCCAAGAGCTGAGTCGACCATACGACGCATTCGAGCAACGGGGGATGACATGCCCATCGTCAGGCTTGCCGGAGTTGCCATTTTCGCCGCCACTGTCACGCTCGCGGGCTGCGCCTCGGAGAGCATCTCGGTGACTTCCGATCCCGCCCCAAATCCTTCTCAGACCCGCGACTACGCCATGGTCTTCATCAAGACCGGCCCCCTGCGCACGCCCACTCCAGAGCAGCAGGCCGAGGCGATGCAGGGCCACAGAGCCAACATGCAGCGTCTGGCTGCCGAGGGCTCGTTACTGATCGCCGGGCCGCTGACCGAGCCCCGGAGCGACCCCGACCATCGGGGCATCTTCGTCTTCGATGCCGACACCGCCGACAAGGGGCTGGCCCTGGCCAACACCGACCCGGCCGCCCAGATGGGCGTGTTCGTGATGCAGCCCGTCGTGCTCAGTACCGACGCCCCGCTCACCGAGCTCTCGCGACTCGAAGCGGAGTATGAACAACAACGCATGAACGACCCCGATGTGCCCGACGAGTGGGTCGGGCGCATGTATGTGCTGGCCAGTACGACGTATGACGCCGCGCTGCATGAGCACCTGCGAGCGACCGAGGGCGTGCTCATCGCCGCCTGTTTGCGCGATGAAGGCGACGGCAAACGCCTCTTGCTGTGGCTCGACGCGCCCAACCCGCAAATCGCCCGTGGGATGTTGCCCGAAGCCGACTGGACCATGCACGGCTGGTACGGCAGCCCCACGATCGCGGAACTGCCGGGCTTGAATCCCGCGGGATGAGCCGGCTTCATGGTCGAACACTCAGGCCGACGCCGCCCGTATAATCTATGTCTCAACACTCCCGGGAGGCCCGCCATGAGCAACCACAACGAACAGAACCGCGACACCCAGGCCCAAGCGGAGACCATCGCCGGCGATGCCGCCGCATCGGTGGGCGAGGTCCGCCGTCGCATCAGCGACCTTGTCGCCCAGGCCGCCGCGACGCCGGGTCGGGCCATCGAGGGCGGCGCGAGCGCCGTGCAGCGCGTGACCCGCGAGGTGCTCGAGGGTGCCAGCAAGGGCGCGCACAAGCTCAGCGATGAACGCAAGAACTCGGCCATGGCCGAAACGCTCGAAGGCCTCGGTGAAGGCTTAGGCAAGGCCGCCCACGCCACGCAACTCGCGCTCGAAGAGGCAAGGGCCCGTGGCGAAACCTTCGCCAAGGACGACGTGAAGGCCGCGATCGACGACCTGCGCGCCATCGAGGATCTCTTGCGAGACTCGGGCTCGCGCCTGGCCAAGGCCGCGGGCAGCAACGCCAAGGGCGCGGCCAGCGACCTGGGCCACCACGCCGGCCGCGTGTTCGAGGGCATCCGCCCGGCGGTCGAGGGCGCGTTGCGCGAGGCCATGCGCCACCCGGTGGGCACGGCGGCCGATGCGGCGGCAACGGGTGTGACGGCGGCCCGCCTGAGCGTGGGCGCGCTGTTCGATGCCGCAGGTGGCCTGCTCAGCAGCGCTGGTGATGCGATCAGTGGCAAGAAGAAGGACTTGCCCGGAGGCTGAGCACGAGCGGCACGGACTCATGTAACCCTTGCGCCAATGCCGGTCGAGAATGCACCGCAACCAAGGATCGGGTTGCAACAACACGACGCTTGGGTGCCGCCGGGCCTATTCGTATTTCCCGCGCCTCGAGGGCGGCAGTGGTGATGGGAACTGGCCCCCACTCTTCTTGAGCAACTCCAGACGCAGTTCCAACCTTTGCGCATCGATGCGATCGCGGAGCATCTCGAGCATCTCACTTGGGTCACGCGGCAAATCATCGTGGGCGATGGGGTGTCCGTAGTTGACGCCGATAGGGCCCCTGAAGAGCGTGGGGCACGACTGGCCGGGCGGGAACACGTCGAACACGCCGTCGATGGCTACCGGCAGCAGGGGGCAGCGGGCCTTGCGCAGCACCAGGGCCATGCCGCGCTTGAAGGGCTGGACGTGGCCGGTGCGCGTGCGGAAGCCCTCGGGGAAGAGCAGGACCGCGCCGTTGGCCTTCAGGCGGCCGATGACCGCTTCGAGAGCCGCCCGGTCGCCGCTGTCTTCCTTGATCGGAAAGGCGTTGTACGCGCGGATGAAGCGGCCGAAGATCGGATTCTTGAAGAGGCCGGCCCGGGCGAGGTAATCGATCGGGCGGTTCGTGATGCCGCCGCCGATGAGCGGCGGGTCGTAGTACGACTGGTGGTTGGCGATCACCAGCAACGGGCCAGTTGCGGGCACGCGATGGGCGTGCATCCAGAGCGCCTTGTGCAACGTGCGGTAATAGACCCGCGTGACCGGCTGGCCGATGCGGTAGGCGAGGGTCTTGCGCGGCGTCGCTTCGCTCAAGACACGCCGACGCGGCTGAGCACGTCGCGCTCCAGGCGGTCGACCACGCCGTCGAAGGAGAGGCTGCTGGTATCGACGACGATGGCGCCTTGCGGGCACACCAGCGGGCCCTCGTCCCGGTTGCGATCGAGCTCGTCGCGGCGGGCCAGGTCGGCCATCAACTCCTCGGCCTCGACGGGGTAGCCCGCCACTCGGAGTTGGTCTGCCCGGCGCTCGGCCCGGACCCTCAGGTCGGCGTCGAGGAAGAACTTGACCAGCGCATCGGGGAAGACCACCGAGCCCTGGTCTCTGCCCTCGGTGACCAATCGCGGGTGCTGCTGGCCGATGAGGCGTTGCTTGCGGACCATGTGGTGGCGCAGGGGCGCGATGCCCGCGACGATCGACACGGCCTTGGTGACGTCGGGCGTGCGGATGCGGTCGTTGAGCGGCTCGAACCGAACATTCGCCTTGATCCAGGCCATGATGGCGGGTGGGTCGCGGTTCCAGTCAAAGTGCAGGTCGGCCTCGGCGATGATTTCGACGAACTTCGAGACGGCGGTTTCGTCTTTCGCGTTGATGTCGTCGATCAGGCCCCGATCGATCGCAATGGCCGCAGCGGCCCGGTACATCGCGCCGGTATCGAGCAGGTCCAGGCCCAGCCGTTCGGCCAAGGCTTGGGCCACGGTGCTCTTGCCCGTGCCCGCCGGCCCGTCGATGGTGACGATGATGTCCACGTCCTGTGGGATCACGCTGCCTCGCCTTTGGGCCCGGCCCGCCGCTGGCCTTCGGTCGCGTGTGGCCTCAACAGCCACGGCCGCCGCGTGGAGCATATCCCTGGGCTGGCTCACGGCTCGTCTCCCTCATCGGCCTCATCGCCGGAGTTGTCGGGCGAAGGCTCGGGATCGGCCTTGGCGGCGGCCTTCTTGCTGGTCTTCTTGGCGGGCTTCTTGGAGGTCTTCTTCTTGGGGGCCGGTTTGGGGTCGCCGCTTGCGGCCTTCTTCGTGGTCTTCTTGGCCGACTTCTTGGTGGTCGTGGTTGGGCTTGGGGCGTCGCCATCACTCGGATCATTGTCCGAACCGCCCTCGTCACCCTCCTTACCATCATCTTCGTCATCATCCTCGGGCAGGCTCTTGCCCTTGGCGGTGGCGGGAGGGGCGTCGTCCTCGTCGTCCTCTTCCTCGTCGCTATCGCTGAAGATGGCGTCGAGCAGGGCGGCCGCAGCGGCGTCCATCTCGTCGTCGAACTCCTCGTCGTCCTGCACCAGGCTGAACGGGCCGGTCTTGCCCGCCAGCGCATTGGCGAAGCCCTCTCGGCTGCGACGCAGCCCCATGCGCACGTCGCCAGGCCCGCGATAGTCCAGTCCCACGGCCCCGTCGTAGCCCACGGCGGCGATGGCCTCGACGGCGGCGGCCAGATCGAAGCCCTCATGCTCGACGATCGCCCGCTCGTCGTCGAGCGCGCCATCGAGCGACTTGAACCCAAGCGTCGAGCCCAGCACTGCCGAGGCGTAGGGCGTCACGCGACGCAGATACGCGGCCATGTCCTGAGCCTGGGCGGCCTCGGCGAAGTCGGGCATGGTGCCCACGCGGAAGCCGCCGACCTTCTTGAGCAGTTCGGTCAGCCGATCGGGCGAGGCGGTCAGGCCCGCGCCCCGGCCGGGCAGGATAAGCAGGTTGATCTCGCGCTGTTCGGCCTCGGCCATCAGGGCTTTGAGCCGTTCGGACACCTGTTCGAGGGCGGCGGCGGTGTCCGGGGCGTCGATGGCCACGCCCGCGGCGTTGCAGCCCAGCAGGCTGGCGGCGGCCATGACCCGGCGGATGCGCTCGTCGGCGGCGCTCGCGTCGGCGGCGGCCAGCTTCTGGGGGGCCTCCTCGAGCAGCACCAGACAGGAGCACCGGGCCCGGTCGGCCGAGTCCCTGAGTCGCGCCAGGTCGTCCCGCGTGCGGCCGGCCAGCAGGTCGGCCGAGAGCATGATCCCATGCAGGCCCAACTGCTCGTGCGCGAAGCGCGGCAGGTCGGTCAGTGGCAGGCTGGCGTCCTTGCCCACGAGCATGGAGCGCAAGGACCTGGCGGCAAGGGCGAGCAGCATTGGGCCACTGTAGTCGCCCACTCGTTGGACATCCCCGCTGGGCATCCCCCCTCCCAAGCCCCTGGGGATGGTTTGGAGGCTCACGGTCCATAGCATTGGACCAATCGACCCGGACGCTGGAGGCCGGGACGCATTCCACCCATCCGCGCCCCATTTGCGCCAAGACATGTGCGTGAGGAAGACCCGACCATGCCCGCTCCCGACGACCGCCGCTATAGCGACTCGCACGAATGGCACAAGCTCGAGGGCGACCTGGTGGTCATCGGCATCACCCAGTTTGCCGTCGACCAGCTCACCGACGTGACCTTCGTTGAGATGAAGTCCGTGGGCACCAGCCTTTCCAAGGGCGACGCCGTGGGCGAGGTCGAGTCGGTCAAGACCACCAGCGACATTTACAGCGCCGTTGGAGGCGAGATCGCCCAGGTCAACGACGCCCTGGGCGACAACCCGGGCCTCATCAACGACGATTGCTATGGCAAGGGCTGGCTGGTCAAGATCAAGGCCAGCGACAAGGGCCAACTCGACGGCCTCATGGACGCCGGCGCGTACTCGGCCAGCGGCGGGGCCTGAAACTTTCCATGCCCATGTCCCAACTACTGGCATGATCCGCTGCACCGCATTGCACAAGCGATACAGCCTGGGCGAGCGCACCGTCCATGCGCTGCGCGGGCTGAGCCTAACCATTGACGGACCGGGCTTCTTCGCCATCATGGGCCAGAGCGGCAGCGGCAAGAGCACGCTGCTGCACCTGCTGGCCGCCATGGACACGCCCGATGGGGGAGAAATCGAGGTCGCGGGCGTGCGCGTCGATCAACTGAATGAGCGCGAGGCCAACGCCTACCGCCGCCAGGCCATCGGCATCATCTTCCAGCAGTTCAACCTCATCCCCACGCTGACCGCGCGCGAGAACGTGGAACTGCCCGGTTCATTGGCCGGCAAGGACGCCCGCGAACTTCGTGAGCGGTCGACGGCGTTGCTCGAACGCCTGGGCGTGGGCGAACGGGCCGACCACCGGCCCGACGCGCTCAGCGGCGGCGAGCAGCAGCGCGTGGCCATCGCGCGGGCGCTCCTGTTCTCGCCGAGAGTTATTCTGGCCGACGAGCCCACCGGGGCGCTCGACTCACAGACGGGTGAGAAGCTCTGGAACCTGCTTCGTGAGGTCTCTCGCGAGCAGGGGGCCACTGTGCTCATGGTGACGCACGAGCCCGCGGCGGCGGCCCACTGCGAGCGCGTGTTTGTGTTGCGCGACGGCGTGATGGACGGGCATATCGAAACGGAGGGGCTCGATGCGGCCGGCGTGGCGGCTCGCTATCACCAGCGCGTGGCGCAGGCGGGCTAGGCCCGCCCTGCTCCCGGCCGCCGTCGCGTTGTCGGCGGCGCTCATCGCCGCCGTGGCGTGCGCGCTGTCGTCGGCCAACAACGCCGTCAACGCGCGCATGGACGCGACCTTCGGGGCCGCCCAACTCCGCCTCGAACCCACCGGCCGCGGCGGGATGATGCCCGAGAGCGCGCTCGACATCGTGCGTACTTGGCCTGAAGTGCAAGCCGCCGCCCCGAGATTATCGAAGGACCTGGCCCTGCAAATCTCACGCGAGGTCTACACGCCCCGCGACGGCGACCCCGACGGAAGATATTACAAGCGAACCGCCAACTTCCGCGTCAACGCCATGGGCGTGGGCATCGACCCGCAAGCCGAAGCGGCCATGCGCCCCATCCGCATCATCGCCGGCCGCGCGCCACAAGGGCCGGGCGAGGTCGTCATCGACGCGACGCTCGCGGGTCGATTGACCTGGCAGGGCAGCCTCGAACAGATTCGCAAGATCGGTGTGTTCGATCGGGCCGCCCCGTTGATCGCCAAGAAGGGTGAGAACCCACTGCCCGGCGCGCCCACGGCGGCCCCGGCCAGGGGCTGTGCGGG